>JAYUXQ010000630.1:0-25915 GCA_043752905.1 Nannocystis sp.
ACCGTCGAGGTGATCATGCCACCGATGACGATGACGGCCATCGGCGCGCGGGCCTCACCGCCCTCGCCGAGCGCGAGGGCGACGGGGACCATGCCGAAGATGGTCGCCAGGGCCGTCATGATGATCGGGCGCAGGCGGACCTGGCCGGCGGTGGCGAGCGCGTCGGTGACGGTCGCGCCCTCGGCCCGCTGGATGTTGGTGAAGTCGACCAGCAAGATCGCCGTCTTGGTCACCAGGCCCATCAACATGATGAGGCCGATGAACGAGAAGATGTTGAGGGTCATGCCGGCGAGGTAGATGCCGCCGAACGCCCCGATGACCGAGAGCGGCAGCGAGATCATGATGACGATCGGCTGGATGAAGCTGTCGAACTGCGCCGCGAGGATCATGTAGACCAGGACGATCGCCAGCAGCAGCGCGAGGCCCATGGCGACGAACGACTCCTGCATAATCTCGGCGTTGCCCATGAAGCTGGTCTTCAGGTGGGCCGGGACGGTCCGCCCGGCGGCCTCCGTGACGATCACCTGGGCCTCGCCGAGCGCGATGTCGCGGGTGTTGGCGAGCACGATGACCTGACGCAGCCGGTTCTGGCGCTCGATCTCGCTGGGGCCGAAGTCCCGCTCGACGCGCACGAGGCTGGCGAGGTCGACCATCTGCCCGGTGGTCGAGCGGACCTTGAGGTTGGTGAGGCCCTCGACCTGCTCGCGCAGGCTCTCGGGCATCTGCACGATCACGTCGTAGATGTCGGACCCCTCCTTGAGGTCCGAGATGGTGTCACCGGCCATCAGCGAGCGGATCGTGCGGGCGACCGACGCGACCGGGACGCCGAGGTCGGCGGCCTTGTTGCGGTCGACGTGGATCGCCACCTCCGGCTTGCCGCCGCGGTACGTGATGTCGAGGTCGACGAACTTGCCGGTCTTGTCGAGCTCGGCCCGCAGAGCCTCGGCCGCCGTGGTCAACTCCTCGAGATTATTGCCGCGGATCGAGAACTGGATCGGCTGGCTGCGCATGCCGCTCTCGCCGCCGATCGCGTCGATCTCGGCGACCGTGACCAGCACGCCCTCGATGCCCGCCATCCGGTCGCGCACCCACTGCATGCCCTCGAGCTGCCCGTAGGGGCGGTCGTGGCGGCCGACCAGGGTGACCTGGATCTCGCCGCGGTTGGCCTGGCCCTGCGCGCCACCGCCGATGGTCGTAAAGGTGTCGACCACGCCAGAGAGGTTGCCGCGGACATCGCTGGCGATAGCCTCGGTGGTGGCGATCGTCGCGTCGAGTCCGGTGCCGGTCGGCAGCTCGACGTTGACCGCGAACTGCGAGCGGTCCTGGGCCGGGATGAATTCGCCGGGCACCTTGGTGACCAGCCACAGCGAGCCGGCCAGCGACACGACCGCGATCAACACGGTGAGCCACGGCCAGCGCAGCGCCCAGCGCACGACGTGCACGTAGCCGCGCTCGAGCGCCCCGAAGCCGCGGTTGAAGGTGCGGGCGAACCAGCCAGGCTTGTGGCCGTGGCCCTGTCGCATCAGGCGCGACGAGAGCATCGGCGTGAGGGTGAAGGAGACCAGCATCGACAGCAGTACGGCGACCGAGACGGTGATGCCGAACTGGTAGAAGAAGCGGCCGATGATGCCGTCCATGAAGGCGACGGGCACGAACACGGCGACCAGCGAGAGGGTGGTGGCGAGGACGGCGAGGCCGATCTCGGAGGTGGCGTCGAGGGCGGCGCGCATGCGCGGCTTGCCCATCTCGAGGTGGCGATAGATGTTCTCGATCACCACGATGGCGTCGTCGACGAGGATGCCGATCGACAGCGACAGCGCGAGCATCGAGATGTTGTTGAAGGTGAACCCCAGGTAGTTCATGAACGCGAAGGTCGCGACCACGCTGGTGGGGATCGCCACCGCGGCGATGAAGGTCGCGCGGATGTCGTGCAAGAACAGGAGGATCAAGAGGATCGTCAACACGGCGCCGAGCACCAGGTCGAACTGGACGTCCTTGATCGCGTGCTCGGCGAACACCGAGTTGTCGGTCGGGATGGCGACCTTGATGCCGCGCTTCGTGAGGTCCTCATCCATCTCGGCGAGGACCTCACGGACCTGCTCGGCGAGCGCGACGACGTTGGCGCCGCTCTGCTTGCGGACGACGAGCGCGACCGCGGCATTGCCGTTCAGGAAAGAAGCCGAGCGGGCCTCCTCGACGTCGTCGATGACCTGGGCGCAGTCCTTGACGCGGATCGCCCCGCCGCCGACGCCACGGATGACGATGTCGCCGATCTCGGCCGCGGTCTTGACCTCGCCCTTGGTCTTGATCGTCAGCTCGCTGCCGCCGGTCTTGAGGTAGCCGGCGGGGAGCTCGAGGTTGCCGGCCTGGATCGCCATGATGACGTCGTCGACGGTGAGGCCGAAGCCGGTCATGCGGGCGGGGTCGACGAGCACCTTGATCTCGCGCTCGCGGCCGCCGACGAGGTCGACGATGCCGACGCCGGGGATCTGCTGAATGCGCTGCTTGACCTCGTCCTTGGCGAGCTTGGTCAGCTCGCGGATCGGCATGTCGCCGGCCAGCGCGACCGCGAGGACCGGCGTCGCGCCGATGTCGAGCTTCTGGATCACCGGCGGGTCGATGCCGTTGGGCAGCTCGCGCTCGATCGCCGCGACCTTGTCGCGGACATCCTGCAGCGACTGGTTGCCGTCGACGTCGAGCTCGAACTCGAGGATCACCGAGGTGACGCCCTCGTAGTTGCGTGAGCTCATGCGCTTGACGCCGCTGAGCGACTGGAGCGCCTCCTCGATCGGGTCGGCGACCTTGGACTCCATGGTCGCCGGGTCGGCGCCGGGGTAGACGACGGTGGTCGTGACGACCGGGAACTCGACGCTGGGGAACAGCTCCACGCCGATGCGTGGCAGCGCGTACAGGCCGAATACCATGAGCGCGGCGATGAGCATCGCCGCGAACACGGGGCGACGGATCGAGATCTCGGCGATCTTCACGGGGTCTCCTTGGCGGGGGCGGGCTTCTTGCGGGCCGCGACGGGGCCCTTGGCGCTCGGCGCCGGCGTGGGGTCGACGGGCCTGGCGTCCGCGGGAGGCGGCGTCAGCTCGACCTCGACGTACATGCCGGGGCGCAGCAGGTTGTCCTTGTTGTCGACGTCGGCGACGATCTCGATCGTGCGGGTCATCGGGTCGACGGTCGGCTGGATGCGGACCACCCTGGCCTCGCGGGTGACGTCGATGGCACTAAAGTGGGCGGTGATCAGCTCACCCTCCTTGACGTGCTTGAGCGTGCTCTCGGGGATCCGGGTGCGCAGCTCGATCACCGAGTGGTCCTGGATGAGCACCACGGTGGTCGGGGGCATCATCGTCACCGTCTCGCCGACGCTCTTGAGCTTCCTGGCGACGATGCCGTCGATCGGCGAGACGACCGAGGAGTCGCTGGTGGTGCGCTTGGCCATCGACAGCATGACCTCGGCCTGCTTGACGCCGTTGGCGGTCGAGGTGAAGCTGGCCTCGGCGCGCTCGAGCACCGCCGCGGAGATCGTGCCCTTGTCGGCGAGCACCTTCTGGCGCTCGAGCTCTCGCTGGGCGTTGTCGCGGGCGATCGCGGCGCCTTGTAATCCCGCCTCGGCCTGCTCGACGCCGAGGCGCGTGCCGCGAGAGTCGAGGCGGAACAACTGCTGGCCCTTCTTGACGTGCTGGCCCTCCTCGACGAGCACGGCCGTCAGCGTGCCGCTCATACGCGGGCCGAGCTCGGCGCTGTGCTTGGGCAGGGCGGTGGCGACGTAGCGGTTGGTCGCGCTGCCGACCTGCGCGGCGGGCGAGCCGGCGGTCGCGCCCGCCTGCGCGGACGGCTTGGCCGGCGGGCCCGGGATCGCCGGGGCGCTGGTGCCTTCACGGGCCGGCGGGAGGCCGGCCTTCTTCTCCTCACCGCTGTCACAGGCGAGGACAGTGGACAGTGCTGCCGCGAGGAGCAGGTTGGAGAAGCGCGCGGAGGGCCGTGGAGTGGATGCGGTGGTCATGGTGCTTGAGCGCCCCGGATGAAGAGTTCAACGATGATGTCGGCCTTGGCGACCAGACCCGGCGGGCAGCCGGTTCGGGTCCAGGCGAGGATCGTGGCGTCACAGGCGCCCATGAGCATCACGGCGAGGTCCTCGACCGCGACGTCCGAGCGCAGCTGGCCGCGGGCGACGGCGTCGCGGATCGTCGCCGTGGTCCGCTCGACGCCGCGGGTGTAGCCGTACTCGCTGTGGTCCTCGAGCACCCGCTTCTGGGCGTGGTCGATGAAGCCGCCGAGCCGCAGGAACATCGAGAACAGGACGCCGTGCTGCTCGAGGTAGCCGAAGGTCTCGCGCAGCTGCAGGCGCGTGCGCTCGAGCGGGTCGGCGATGTCGGCGTGCGACTCGAGCAGGGCCATGACCTGCTCCTGGCCGCGTTGCAGGATCGAGGCGAACACTTCGTCCTTGTTCTTGAAATAATTGTAGAGCGTGCCCGCGGCGACGCCGGCCTCGGCCGCGATGTCGGCCATCTTGGCGTCGTGAAAGCCGAGCCGCCCGAACGCTCGCTCGGCCGCGGCGAGGATCGCCTCGCGGTAGGCGGCGCGGCTCTCCTCGCGCACGGCGTCGCGCACGCTGGGCTTGTCCTGCCCGGGTGCACCCCGCCTCGCTCCGCCACCCCGCACCGTCTCCGCTGACCTCGCCATTACCGGGGGTTCATTGCGATGAACCCCCGTTCATGTCAAGGTGAGGTATGTTTCAAATCGAATAAATCAATGAATGCGAGTGTTTGTAAGTCTCCTCGGAAAATCTGAAACCTGTTTCAGAGGTCGTCGCCAGAGTTCGGGTTCATGTGCCTGAAGCGGAATTCACGGTTCATAACCGCGCATCCAGGGTTCCAGCCAGCGGTTCGCGTCCGCGACGGGATGCGCATCGAGGGCCGCGGCCAGTGGCCGGGCCCCCGATGGGAGAGAGATGGGAGAGAGATGGGAGAGATGGGAGAGAGACTGGGCTGCGCGAGCGCGAGGGTCTCAGCGCGACGGGGCGGGCGGCGGCCGGGACGGCAGGCTGGTGGGTTCGTCGCCGAGCCGGTCGCGCAGGACTTTGGAGAGGTCGACGCCGGTGACGGCCCGGACCTGCTCGTTGGCGTCGACGAGGCGGGCGCCGAGGGCGGCGCTGCTGCCATCACCTGTCCTCTGGGGCAGGATCGTCAGGCGATCGATCTTGAGGGTGCCGATCGTGCCTGCGAGGCGCTGGAACAGCGGGACGAGCTTTTGCATGAGCAGCACGTCGCGGCTGCTGGTGCCGCCCTTGTTGTAGTTCTCGGCGATGCGCGCGAGCACCGAGGCGGTCGCGCGGCCCTGCTCGATGACCAGCGAGGCGGCGCCCTTGGCCTGCTCCTCCGCCTTGCGGCGCTGGGCCTCGGCCGGCTGGATGACGTCGGCGTGGAGGCGGCGGCGGACCTGCTCGATGCGGGCCTCCTGCATGGCGACCTCGCCGGTGGCCTGGGCGATGAGGGCCTGGACCTCGGCCTGCTGCTGGGCGATGAGGGCGCCGCGGCGCGACTGGGCGTCGGCGACGCGGCGCTCGTTCTCCTTGGCCGCGATCTGCATGTGCGACTCGAGGGTGGCGAGCTCGGCGTTGCGGGTGTTGGCCCAGCGCCACTCGGCGGCCTGGGCCTGGCTGACGGCCTCGGCGATGAGGGCGTCGCGGCGGATCGCCGCGGACCGCTGGCGACCCATCGCGTCGAGGTAGCCGACCTCGTCGCTGACGTTCTGGATCTTGAGGGTGTCGAGCACGAGGCCGAGCTTGCTCAGGTCGTGCTCGGCCTCGGCGGCGAGGCGCTGGGCGAAGGTCTCCTTGTCGGTGTTGACCTGCTCCGGGGTCATCGTCGACAGCACGCCGCGCAGGTTGCCCTCGAGGGTCTCACGCGCGGTCTTCATGATCTGCTCGCGGCCGCGGCCCAGGAAGCGCTCGAGGGTGTTGTTGAGCAGCGGCTCCTCGCCGGGGACCTTGATGTTGGCGAAGCCCTGGATATTGAGCGGGATGCCGCCCTTCGAGTAGGCGTTCTTGACCTGCACGTCGATGATCATGTTGGTCAGGTCCATGCGGTCGACGGTCTCGAACAGCGGGATCCGGATCGCACGCCCGCCGCGGATGATGCGGTAGCCGTACAGCTTGCCGTCCGCGCTGCGCCGCTGGCGACCGCTGAAGATCAGCACCTCGTTGGGCTGGCAGACGTAGAGGACGTTCTTGATGACGAGGAGGAGGGCGACGAAGGCGACGAGGCCGACGCCGAGGAGGGCGAAGATGACGTCGGTGTTCACGGGGTCCTCGTGGGGGTCGCGGAGCGGGCGGGCATGGGGGAAGCGGCGGAGACGGTCGAAGTGCCGGCCAAAATGGCCGGGATGTCGACGCCGGTGGTCTCACGCAGGGCGCTGAGCACGGCGGCGACGGTGTGCGGGAAGCTCGAGGCGTAGCTGGCGATGCCGGAGCCGTCGCCGGGGTCGATCACGTGGACCTCGCGGACCTTGATCTTCTCGACGCTCTCGACGACCGCGGAGATCAGCTCCTCGAGGTGCTGGATGACGTAGATCTCCTTGGCTTGCGGACCCATGCTGCGCCAGGCATCGCCGGTCAGCTGCAGGACCTCCGCGATCGCGGCGCCGTGCTCGATCGTCGGGGCCGCGGCGCCCTTGGCGAGGATCGCCTCGGCGGCGCGGTGGGCCTCGGCCGGGATGATGACCTCGGCCATCAGGCGCCGCTCCTCGAGCTGGCCGCGGACCGTCTGCAGGTCCTGCTCGGCGGCGGCGCGGGCGGTCTTGGCGGCGGCCTCGGCCTCGCGCTCGACCGAGGAGGCCTGGCCCTCGAGCTCGGAGCGCAGCTGCTGGAGGGCGTTACGCTTCACCAGGATCGCGGTCTCGGCGGTGGCCTTGGCGAACTCGGCTCGCTGGTTGGCGGTGGCCTGGGCCTCGGAGACCTCCTGCGAGGCCTGGTTCTCGGCCTTCTCGGCGTCGCGCAGGACCGCGGCGATCTGCGGGCGGCCGAGCGAGTCGAGGTAGCCGGTCTCGTCGGAGACGTGCTGGATCTTGAGGGTGTCGAGCTGGAGGCCGAGCTTGTCGAGGTCGTCCTTGGCGCTTTTGACCAGGTTGTCGGCGAACGCGAGTCGGTCCTCGTTGACGCCCTCGGGGGTCATCTGCGCGAGCACTTCCCGCAGGGCGCCCTCGAGGGTCTGGCGGGCGACGGTCATGATCTCCTGCTGCGACTGGCCGAGGAAGCGCTCGATCGCGTTGCGGATCAGGCGCGGGTCGGAGCTGATCTTGACGTTGGCGATCGCATGGATCCGCAGCGGGATGTTGCCGGCGGAGTAGGCGTTGACGACGGCGACGTCGATCGACATCACGGCCATGTCGAGGCGATCGACGCGCTCGATGATCGGGACCCGCCAGGCCCGACCGCGACCGCCACCGTGGTGCTCCGCGGCCTGCCGCGTGTCGCCGCGGCCGAGCACGATCATTGGTCCGAGGTCGACACCGTCGCGCATGCGCCGGCGGCCCGTGAAGATCAGGGCCTCGTTCGGGCGCGCGATGTGCAGGTAATTCTTGACCAGCAAGAGCAGCAACAGGATGAAGAGGGCGACCGCGCCGGCGCCGACGACCGCGACGGTGGCCATGTCCTCCGTCAAGATCTCGAGGCCGGGCGCGCGGCCCAGCAGGGGTGATAAGGCGACTGCGAGGTGCATCGTGCTTCTCTCTGGATCAGAGCCCGGGAGGGCCGTGGAACCGGATCAGGGCCGAAGGGCCGTGAACAACTCAGGTGTCGGCGCGGCCGGGTACGCGGGCGACCACGGCGGTGGTGTCGTTCATCTGGATCACGAGGCCCTCCTCGCCGGGGGTGAAGGGGCGCTCCTCGTCGCTGGTGGCGAGCACGTCGACGGTGGTGCCCTTGAGGGTCAGGCGCACTTTGCCGAGGCCGCCGGGGCCGAAGCCGATGAGCACGCGGCCGGACTTGCCGACGTAGTCGCCGACGCTGGCGGCGGTGCTGGTCTCGCTGGTGGAGAGGTGGCGAAACACGGCGGCGGTGATCTGACCAGTGGCGAGGCCCATGGCGAGCGAGATGGCCAGCGCGACGCCGCTGTTGGGGATCAGGTCGAGGCCGTCGAGGACGAGGCCGGTGAGGCCGAAGAACGCGAGGAAGAACATCCAGAAGCGCATCGACAGGAAGGCGGTGAACGCCCCCGCGACGCTGCCGGGGGTCGCGGCGACGCCATGGTCGATGCCCTGGCTGCCGCCGGTCTCGCCCTCCGCGTGCGCGTCCCCGCCGGAGTCGTGTCCACCGTCCTTGTCGCCGAGGAGGATCGAGGCGAGCAGCAGCAGACCGCCGAGGGCAAAGCAGAACAGGTACAGATAGACCAACATGCGCGGGGGGTGATGATGACACGCCTGCGAGGCGTATGCATGGGTTTGCGCGAGGCGCGAGAACAAGCCACGCTTGCGGGAGATGCCGGCGACGAAACGCAGTTCATCGACGGTGCGCGCGGGTACGGGCGTGGGCATGGTCGACAAGTTGTTGATCCACGACGGGGTCGTCCTGCGCATCACCGAGAGGTCGGCCAGGCGCTCGGGCTCGACCCGACCTGGTCGCATCACCCGCTGTACGAGCCGGGCGGGCTCACGTTGCATGATGCGCCGCCGGTGACGGCCATTTTGGCGGGTCCGCGGGTGGGCATCGACTACGCGCAGCCGGCCGACCGCGTGGCGCCCTGGCGGCTGGCCGTCGCAGGGACGCCGTGGGTGACCGTCCCGGGCACGCTGCGACCGGTGTAACCGTTATATCATCGGGCGCATGCCCTCCGTGTTCACCCGCATCATCCATGGGGAGTTGGCCGGCCGCTTCTTGTGGAGAGACGAGCTGTGCGTCGTGTTCCTGTCGATCGCGCCGCTGCGCCCCGGCCACGCGCTGGTGGTCCCGCGCGTCGAGGTCGACCACTGGATCGACCTGCCGCCGGAGACCGCGACGCACCTGATGGCCGTCGCGCAGGTGGTCGGCAAGGCGCAACAGGTCGCGTTCGAGCCGGCCCGCATCGGTTTGATGATCGCCGGCTTCGAGGTCCCGCACGTGCACGTGCACGTGGTCCCGACGATGGGCATGCGTGACCTCGACTTCGCCAACGCCGACGGACGCGCCGAGGCGGCGAGCCTCGACGCGGCGGCCGACAAACTTCGCGCGGCCCTGCGCGCGCAGGGTGGCACCCACGTCGCCGACTGACCTGTCCCCGGAGATATCCGCATGCATTCGATCCTATCCCACCGTCCCCGTCGTAACCGCAAGCACCCGGCCATCCGCGCGATGATCCGGGAGCGCAGCGTCGGCCCCGAGCACTTCGTGTATCCGCTGTTCGTTCATGGCGGCGACAGCGACATCCCGATCGGTGCGATGCCCGGGTGCAGTCGGCTATCGCCCGCGGGGCTGCTGCGCGAGGTCGAGGCGGCGCGCGCGGTCGGGGTCCACAGCTTCGCGCTGTTCCCCGCGGTCGCCGAGAGCCTCAAGACGCCGGACGGCCGCGAGGCGCACAACCCCGACGGCCTGGTCCCGCGCACGCTCAAGGCGCTCAAGGACCGCTGGCCCGACGTCGTGCTGGTGACGGACGTCGCGCTCGACCCCTACAACTCGGACGGCCACGACGGCATCGTCGGCAAGGACGGACGGATCCTCAACGACGAGACGGTCGCGGTGCTGTGCAAGCAGGCGCTCGCGCAGGCGCGGGCGGGGGCCGACATCATCGCCCCGAGCGACATGATGGACGGCCGCGTCGGCGCGATCCGCATCGCCCTCGACCAGGAGGGCTTTCACGACGTTTCGATCCTCGCGTACACGGCGAAGTACGCGTCGGCGTTTTATGGGCCGTTTCGCGAGGCGCTCGACTCGGCCCCCAAGAACGGCGACAAGAAGACCTACCAGATGGACCCGGCCAACAGCCGCGAGGCCCTGCGTGAGGCCGAGCTCGACGAGGCCGAGGGCGCCGACATGCTGATGGTCAAGCCGGCAGGGCCGTACCTCGACATCATCCGCCGCCTGCGCGAGTCGACGCACCTGCCGATCGCGGCGTACCAGGTCAGTGGCGAGTACGCGATGCTCAAGGCGGCGAGCGAGCGCGGCTGGCTCGATGAAAAGAAGGCGGCGCTCGAGAGCTTGCTCGGCATCCGCCGCGCGGGCGCGGACCTCATCTTGACGTACTACGCGCGGCAGGCCGCGCAGTGGCTGGCGGGGGAGTGACGATGACGAGGCGGGTCGAGTTCTGGTTCGATTTTTCGTGTCCGTATGCGTATGTCGCCTCGACGCGGATCGAGGCGCTCGCGGAGCGTGCCCGGGCCGAGCTCGACGCGCGGCCGATGCTGCTCGGGGGGGTGTTCAAGGCGCGTGGGACCCCTCAGAACCTGTCCGCGACGCTCAACCCGGCCAAGGCGGCCCACAACATGAACGACATGCGGCGGCAGGCGCAAATGGCCGGGGTGCCGTTGAAGATGCCCCCGGGACATCCGCTGCGCACGGTCGAGGCGCTGCGCTGTCTGCTGGCCGTCGGTGCGCCGTTCATGCCGCTGGCACATCGCTTCTATCGCGCGTACTGGGCCGAGGGGCGGGACATCGGTCAAGGCGAGGTGGTCGACGAGATCCTGCGTGAGGCGGGGCTCGATGTTCGTGCAGTGCGGGGGAGGGCGTCGAGCGACGAGATCAAGGACGATCTGCGCCGGCGCACCGAGGAGGCGGTCGAGCGCGGGATCTTCGGGGTGCCGAGCTGCTTCGTCGACGACGAGCTGTTCTGGGGGAACGACCGGCTCGACATGGTCGAGGCGGCGCTCGGTGGTTCGCCGGGGTCGTTGCGACCGGACACCGGCGCAGCGCTGGCGCCGATCGACTTCTGGTTCGACTACTCGAGCCCCTTCGCCTACCTCGCGCTCGCGCAGGCGGAGGCGGTGCTCGGCCCGACGGCGACCTGGCGGCCGCTGCTGCTCGGCGGGCTGTTTCGCAGCGTGGGCACGCCGGATGTCCCGCTGTTCACGCAGAGCCCGGAGAAGCGGCGGTACACGATGCAGGACCTGGCGCGCCAGGCTGCGCGCCTCGGGGTCGCGTTCACCTGGCCGACTCGCTTTCCGGTCAGCACGGTGCTGGCGCTGCGCATGACGTTGCAGGCGCGCCTCGGCGAGACGCTCGCCGGTCGCGCGCTGATCGTCCGCATCGCCCGCGCGTTGTGGGCCGAGGACCGCGACATCGCCGATCCGGTGGTGCTCGCCGGGCTCGCGGACGAGATGGGCTTTCGCGGGGACGAGCTGGTCGCCGCGGCAGGTGAGGGCAAGTCGGCGCTGTTCGCTGCGACGACCGCGGCGCAGGCCGCGGGGGTGTTCGGGGTGCCGAGCTTCGTCGTACATGCAGCGAACCACGAGCCGCTGCTGTACTGGGGCGTCGATCGCATGGAGTGGGCCGCGAGGGCCGCCGCGGGCGACGAGACGCGGATGTGACGTGGATGCGACGCGGATGCGACGGGTCACCCGCGGTGGCTGATGCGATACAATTTGCCGCCCTTGTCGTCGGAGACCAGCAGCGCGCCGTCGGGCATCACCAGGATGTCGACGGGGCGGCCCCACGGCTCGCCGTCGGCGCCGAGCCAGCCCTCCGCGAAGACCTCATAGGAGGTGGTGCGCTCGCCCTCGAGGCGCACGAGCATGACGCGGTAGCCGAGCGGCGCGGTGCGGTTCCACGAGCCATGCTCGGCGATGAAGATCTGGCGGCGGTAGGGCTCGGGGAACATCTTGCCGGTGTAGAACTTCATGCCGAGGGCGGCGACGTGCGGGCCGAGCACGCGGGCTGGGCGGGAGCTTGATGCGCGCCAGCGACGACGGATCGGACTGGGTGGGCGCGTCAGGCGAACCGGGCTCGCCGGACTTGCACGCGGCGAGCGAGACCACGAGCGCGAGGGCGAGGTGGGCGGGTGACATGGCGCGAACCATATCGCGCGTGGTGGCGCTGGCCAACTTCGGGCGTCAGCGGTGGCGGTCGGTGGCGGCGCGCAGGGCCGCGGCGACCCCGGGCTCGAACGCGGAGTGTCCACCATCGTCGACGATCACCAGCTCGGACTGCGGCAGGCACCTGTGCAGGCGCCAGGCGTTCTCGACCGGGCAGATGACGTCGTAGCGGCCGTGCACGATCGTGGTCGGGATGTGACGGATCTTGTCGGTGTTGTCGAGGAGCTGGGTCTCGTCCGCCAGGAATCCGCCATGCAGGAAGTAGTGGCATTCGATGCGCGCGAAGGCGAGGGTGAAGCCGGGGTCCTCGCAGTGGGCGAGGGTGGCCTCGTCGGCGATGAGCATGGCGACGCGGCTCTCCCACAGGCTCCACGCACGCGCGGCCTCGGCCCGGATCTGCGGGTCGTCGCCGGTCAGGCGGGTGTAGTAGGCGGCGACGAGATCGCCGCGTTCAGCCTCGGGGATGATCGAGACGAAGGTCTCCCACGCGTCCGGGAACAGCATGCGGGTGCCGCTACCGTAGAACCACTCCGACTCGCGCGTGGTGAACATGAAGATGCCGCGGAGCACCAGGTCGGTGACCCGCTGCGGGTGCGCCTCGGCGTAGGCGACCGCTAGCGTGCTGCCCCACGAGCCGCCGAACACCTGCCAGGCCTCGATGCCGAGGTGCACGCGCAGCGCCTCGATGTCGTCGACGAGGTGCCAGGTGGTGTTGTCCTCGAGCGAGGCGAAGGGCTCGCTCTGACCGCAGCCGCGCTGGTCGAACAGGATGATGCGATAGTGCTCGGGGTCGAAGAAGCGGCGATGCTTGGGGTCCGTGCCGCCGCCGGGTCCGCCGTGCAGGAACACGACCGGCCTGCCGTTCGGGTTGCCGGACTGCTCGAAGTAGAGGTCGTGGCGCGCGTCGACGCCGAGGCGACCGAGGTGGTACGGCTCGATCGGCGGGTAGAGCATGCCGAGCGGGTCGGCGAGCGTGGAGTCGGAGTCGGGTCGGTCGGCCATGGCGAAGCTCGTGGGAGGGCGGGGTCAGTCGCGGCGGACGCTGAAGCGGTCGGTGGCGTCGACGAGGGCGGCGAGCGTGCCGGGCTCGAAGGCGGAGTGGCCGGCGTCGGGGATGACGATCAGCTCGGCCTCGGGCCACGCGCGGTGCAGCTGCCACGCGCTGTGCATCGGGCACACGACGTCATAGCGGCCCTGGATGATGACGCTGGGGATCTGGCGCAGGCGGCCGATGTTCTCGAGCAGCTGTTGCTCGCGCTCGAGGAAGCCGTGGTGCACGAAGTAGTGGGCCTCGATGCGCGCGAAGGCGAGGGCGAAGTCGTCGCCGGCCGCGTGGGCGATGAAGTCCGGGCGCTGGATCAGGAAGCTGGTGCTCGCCTCCCACACGCTCCACGCGCAGGCGGCCTCGCGGCGGACGTCGACGTCGTCGCCGGTGAGGCGGCGGTGGTAGGCCCGTATCAGATCGCCGCGCTCGGCGACGGGGATCGGCGCGAGGAAGTGCTCCCACGCGTCGGGGAACAGGGCGCTGGCGCCTTCCTGGTAGAACCACAGCAGCTCGGCGCGGCGCAGCAGGAAGATCCCGCGCAGCACGAGCTCGCTGACCCGCCTGGGGTGGGTTTGCGCGTAGGCGAGCGCGAGCGTGCTGCCCCATGAGCCGCCGAACACCTGCCAGCGCTCGATGCCGAGGTGCACACGCAACTTCTCGATGTCGGCGACGAGGTCCCAGGTGGTGTTCTCGCGCAGCTCGGCAAACGGCGTGCTCTTGCCGCAGCCGCGTTGATCGAAGAGCACGATGCGATAGGCCTCGGGGTCGAAGAACCGACGCATCTTGGGGTCCGTGCCGCCGCCGGGGCCACCGTGCAGGAACACGACCGGCTTGCCCTCGGGGTTGCCGGACTCCTCGTAGTAGATGCAATGCAGGCCCGAGACCTGCAGCGAGCCCGTGTTGAACGGCTCGATCTCCGGGTAGAGCGCGCGACGGGTGGGGACCATCACGGGCTACATTGGCAAACGCGGGCGATCGCGTCTACCGAGCCGCCTGCGCGAGTATGGCTCCAGTCGCTGTTTGCGGGTTTTGCGCGAAGCCGCGCGAAGCTGCAGCGACCGGCGCAGGGCCGCGCGCGCGCCTTTGCGGGCGGCTTTCATCGCGGGTCGTCCCGGCGGGCCCCGCGATCCTTCGACCTGGCCCCGGGGTACAGTCGGCGCCGGTAGGAGATCTTGCCTTGCGCCCACGCCACCTGCTTCACGTCGCTTTCCTCCTCGCGGCCGCCTGTGCCCACGGCCGCGATCCGTACTCCACGACCGACAGCACCCTCGGGCTCGACCGCGTGGTGTTGTATCGCAACGGCGTCGGCTACTTCGAGCGCAGCGGCGAGGTCGACGGCGATGTCCTGACGATCAAGGTGCGCAAGGATCAGGTCAATGACCTGCTCAAGAGCTTGACGGTGGTCGACCGGCGCAATGGCCAGGCGGTGTCGGTGTCGATGCCGCTCGACCCGCAGGTGTGGGCGAGCGCGGCGCTGGCGACCCTATCCCCGGGGCAGGGTTCGCTCGACCAGATCCTCGACGCGCTGCGCGGCAACGAGGTGGTGCTCGGCACGACACAGGGCAAGATCCGCGGGCGCATCGTGATGATCGAGCCGATCGTCGACGAGCCCGACGCCTCGCCGCCGCCGCACAGCGAGCGCGTGATGCCGCCGCAAGCGGGCACCAAGGACTTTCGTCTGACTGTGCTCGACGGCAAGCGCATGCAGGTGGTCCGGCTGTCGAAGGTCAAGTCGATCACGTTCAAGGACGGGGACCTGGCGCTGCAGTTCCATCGCAGCCTCGACGCGACCGCCGGCGAGGGCATGTTCCAGCAGGTCGCGGTCGACATCCGATTGATCGGCGCGAGCAAGCACGACCTCTCGGTCAGCTACGTGGTCGAGGCGCCGATGTGGAAGCCGACCTACCGCGTGGTGCTGCCGGAGAGCGGCAAGGGCAAGGCGCTGCTGCAGGGCTGGGCGGTGGTCGACAACACCAGCGGCGAGGACTGGGCCAAGGTGACGATGAGCCTGACCTCGGGCGCACCGATCGCGTTCCGCTACGACCTGCACACGCCCAGGATCATCGAGCGCAGCGACCTCAGCGGCAGCGGCACGTACAAGCGCGCGACCGTGGCGATGGGCGAGACCAGCTACGGGCCAGCGGGCGGCGATCTCGACGGCGACGGCATTGGCGACCCGAATGACGCGTGCCCGAACTCGGCGGAGACCTACAACGGCCTCCAGGATCAGGACGGATGCCCGGACGCGGCGGCGACCGGCGCGACGGCAGGGGCCCCGGACATGGCGTCGCCGGCCGACTACGACGACATATACAAGGCGGATGCGGAGTCGGGGGCGAGCGCCGCGCGCGGGCGCGCGGCCGACATGAAGCAGAAGGCGAAGAAGGGCGCCTCGCGCAGGTCGGCGCCGATGGCCCCGCGGCCGACCACGACCCCGAACGGCCCGGGCGAGAAGGACATGTTCGGCGGCGCGACCGGGGAGGCGCAGGGCGGCGGCAATGGTGCCAGCCCCGCGACCCCGCCGCCGCCGCCGGCGGTCGACTACGAGTCTTTGCGTCGCAGCACGCTGGCGAATGCGCGGGCCAAGGAGGTGAGCGGCCTGACGCGGTTCGACCTCGGCAACCGGGTGACGGTGCCGGATGGCAGCTCGACGATGGTGGCGATCATCAACCAGGACGTCGAGGCCGAGCAGACGTTCCTGTTCAAGCCGGGCGGCGCGGGCACGGGCTACGAGCAGAACCCGTATCGCGTGATCCGCTTCAAGAACAACACGCCCTTCGTGCTCGAGCCGGGCCCGATCAGCATCTACACCGGCGGCAGTTTCGTCGGTGAGGGCATCTCGGAGGCGGTCGGCACCGGCACCAGCACGACGATCCCCTTCGCGGTCGAGCCGGGCGTGCTGGTCAGCTCGACCAGCCAGTACAGCGGCGAGGACATGCACATCGTCCGCATCGTGCGTGGCACGATCGAGGTCGAGAACTTTCAACGCATGACGACGACGTGGACCGTGAAGGGTCCGCCGAGCGGGACCGGCTTCACCGTGCTGGTCCGGCAGAACAAGCAGGGCGGAAGTTACGCGCTGCGCAGCAAGATCGAGGGCGCGGAGGAGCTGCCCGACGCGTACCTGATCCCCGTCAAGGCGCCGCCCAACCAGACCGGCGGCAGCGTCGAGGTGGTCGAGCAGACCCCCTCGCGCACGACGCTGACGATCTGGGACAGCCGCGTGCCGCTGCTGCTCGACATGGTGCTGCGCCTGACCAACCTCGACGCCGCGGCGCGTGCCAAGGTCACCCCGATCATCGCGCTGCGCAACGAGATCGGTCGCATCGACACCGAGCTGCAAGGCCTCGAGGCCCAGCGCATCGAGCTCGATCAGCGCGCCGACGAGACCCGGCAGAACCTCGAGGCCATCAAAAAGGACCCGCGCGCCGGCGACCTGCGCGGACGGTTGAGCAAGCGTCTGGAGGAGTTCACGCGCGACGGCGATAAAATTGGCCGCACGCTGGTCGAGCTGCAGTCAAAGCGCCTCGAGAAGAAGATCGAGCTGGAGGACATGCTGCAAAACCTCGACCTCAGCGTGCCCGATCCGCCGGCGACGACGCCGGGTGGCAAGTCGGAGAGCAAGCCCGAGACGAAGCCGGCGGCCCGTAAATGACGTGTCGTTCGCGATACCAGCGTCGTGCATGCAGCACATGCACGACACGGTGTAGGCGCGCTCCCTCCCTGGCGCTCGAAGTACGCCGAGGATGGCCCCGCGATCCTCGCCAGGAATCATGACCGCATGACTGGCGACAAGGGAGGTCCCAAGGAGGCCAAGGAATCCAAGGATGCCAAGGATGCCAAGGATGCCAAGGAATCCAAGGACGTTGGGGGCGGGCAACCATCGGCGAAGCAAATAGAGGAACTTCGCCGGCGAAAGCTGTCGGCGGTTGCGCTTCTGTGGGGATCGGGTGAAGCTGGGGTGGGGTCTGATGCGCATCCACCGGAGACAGCCGTGAACCGCGAGTCCTCGGTTCGACATGCCGCGGCGCCGAGCGCCAGCATCACCAATCGCAGCAGCTCCAGGGGGCATGTGGCGAGCGTGGCGGGTGGCACCGCTGGCGTCGGCAGTAACCCCGGGCGTGGGCGGCGGGACCTCGGGCGCAGCTCGATCAACGGCGCGGACGGCAGCGAGCCCGGCGACTGGGTGCCGCCGCAGAGCTTCGACGAGTACCGGCTCATTCGTCTGCTCGGGCGCGGCAGCATGGGCAGCGTCTACCTCGCGCACGACGACGTGCTCGACCGTTCGGTCGCGGTCAAGTTCATCGGCAACATCGCCCCGGACGCGGAGGACCGCGAGCGCTTCCTCGTCGAGGCCCGCGCGGTCGCTCGCATCCAGCACCCGAACGTGATGGTCATCTATCGCGTCGGGGAGCTCGAGGGCCACCCGTTCCTGATCACCGAGTACATCCGCGGCAAGTCGCTCGCGGATCTGACGGTGCCGTTGCCGTGGCGCAAGGTGCTCGAGCTCGGCATCGGCCTCGCGCGCGGGCTGGCGACGGCGCACCGCATGGGCGTGCTGCACCGCGACATCAAGCTCGCCAACGCGGTGCTCAGCGAGGACGGCGAGGTCAAGCTCCTCGACTTCAGCCTCGCCAAGCTGCTCGACGAGTCGGTGCCCGAGCGGGTCAGCGAGCCGCAGGAGCAGGACGTCGCCAGCTCCAAGCGCGCCGCGGTCTCGGCGGTCGAGCGTCACCTCGCCGAGGGCCGCAACGGTCACCCCGGCCGCGTCAACCGCATGGCCGAGACGATCAAGGTCGCCGCGGTGCTCGAGGCTGCGGCGGCCGCTGCCGCTGCCGCGGCCGGCGCCGCAGTCAGTGACGTCCAGGCCGACACCTCCGGCGCATGGATGCGACGCTCGTCGCTGACCCAGGCCGGCACGCTGCTCGGCACGCCGCACTACATGGCGCCGGAGCTGTGGCGCGCCGAGGCGGCCTCGCGCTGCTCCGACGTGTACGCGCTCGGGGTGCTGCTGTACATCCTGTGTGCCGGTCGTCCGCCGACCGAGGCGACCTCGCCGGTCGAGCTGGCGACGCGGGTGCAGGAGCAGGAGCCGCGGCCGCTGCTCGAGCGGGCGCCGCGGGTCGACCCGCGCCTCGCCGCGATCATCGACCGCTGTCTGCGACGCGACCCGTTCTCGCGCTTCGCCTCGGCCGACGACCTGCGCAGCGCGCTGGAGCAGTTGACGCCGATGGGCCGCGAGCTGGCGGTGCCGGAGGGCAACCCGTACCGCGGCCTGCAGGCGTTCGAGGCCCAGCACCGGGCGCTGTTCTTCGGCCGCACCGCCGAGATCCGGGCGGTCGTCGAGCGCCTGCGCGGCGAGGCGCTGGTCGTCGTCGCCGGTGACTCGGGCTCGGGCAAGTCGTCGCTGTGCCGCGCCGGCGTGCTGCCCCTGGTGGAAGAGGGCGGCCTCGAGCCGGGCCGCTCGTGGGCCAGCGCCGTGATGACGCCGGGCCGGTACCCGCTGCAGACGCTGGTGGCGACGCTGGCTGGCCTCTTCGACATGACCGAAGAGACAGTCAGCGCGCTGATCGCCGGCGAGCCGGAGGCGCTGATCCGGGCGCTGCGCAAGCAGCTCGGGGACGTGCGCGGGCGCCTGATCTTCGTCGACCAGCTCGAGGAGCTGGTCACCCTCGGCGAGGTCGGGCAGGTCGCGGTGGTCGGCACGGTGCTCGCGCGCCTGGCCTCCGGGATCCCCGGCCTGCGCCTGATCACGACGGTGCGCGGCGACTTCCTGACCCGCGTCGCCCAGATCCCCGCGCTCGGCGACGAGATCGGCCGCGCCATTTATCTGCTGCGCCCGCTGTCGCCGGAGGGCGCGCGCGAGGCGATCGTCGGGCCGGCGCACACCAAGGCGGTCAGCTTCGACAGCGAGGCGCTGGTCGACGACCTCGTCAAGGCCGGTTCGCGCGGCAGCCTGCCGCTGTTGCAGTTCGCCCTCGCCGAGCTGTGGGAGATCCGCGACAAGGCGTCGGCGCTGATCACCGCGGCAGACCTGACGAAGATCGGCGGCGTCACCGGGGCGCTCGCGCGGCACGCCGATGGCACGCTCGCCCAGCTGCTGCCGGCCCAGCGCCGCGCCGGTCGCCGGGTGCTGATGCGCCTCGTCACGCTCGAGGACACGCGCGCGAGCCTCACGGAGGACGAGCTGACGGCCGGGGAGCCGCCCGCGAAGGCGGCGCTCGGCGCCCTGGTCAACGCTCGCCTCGTCGTCGCCCGCGAGGTCGGCGAGCGCGTGGTCTTCGAGATCGCCCACGAGGCGCTGCTGGCCGGCTGGAGCACGCTGCGCGCCTGGCTCGACGAGGAGCGAGAGAGCCGCGCGGTGCGTCATCGCCTCGAGCTGGCGGTCGCCGACTGGGACCGCCTCGGTCGCACCCGCGATGGGATCTGGACGACGGTGCAGCTCCGGGAGACGGCGCTGCTCGAGCCCGAGACCCTGCGCCCGCACGAGCGCGAGTTCCTCGACGCCAGCCGCGTGGCGATGGCCCGCGGCCGCCGCCTGCGTCGCGGTGCGATCGTGCTGCTGCCGGCCATCGCGCTGCTGACCTACGGCGGTATCTGGTTCAAGGGACAGGTCGACCTCGGCCGCAAGATCGACGCGCACGTCGCCGCCGCGAGCGACGAGGTCACCTCCGCCGAGCAACTGCAAGCCTCGGCCGCGGTGCTGCGCGAGCAGGCGCTCGGCCTGTTCGACGACGCCAAGCCGACCGCCGGCGAGTCGCTGTGGTTGCAGTACCGCGGCAACATCGCGCAGATCGACGCCAGCCTCGGCAAGGCCGCCCAGGAGCTCGAGATGGGGCTGGTGCTCGACGCCTCGCGCACCGACGTGCGCGCGAGCCTGGCCGACGTGCTCTACCGGCGCATGCTCGTGGTCGAGGAGCTGCACGAGAAGGGTCGCCTCGCCGAGCTGCTCGCCCGCCTCGAGCTGTATGACGTCGAGGGTGCGCTGTGGCAGCGATGGACGGCGCCGGCCTCGCTGCGGGTGGCGAGCGAGCCTGCGGGCGCGGTCGTCAAGCTCGAGCGCTACGAGCCGGGCCCCAGCGGCCGCAGGGTGCCGACCTTCGTCCGCAACATCGACCCGACCGAGCCTGGCGCGGTCGAGGCGGCCCCGGGTTCGTACCGCCTCATCTTCCAGCTACCTGGCCACGAGACGGTGTACTACCCGCTGACAGCCACGCGCGGCGAGGCGATCGAGCTGGTGGTGCCGATGCCACGCGAGGACAGCCTGCCGCCCGGCTTCGTGTTCATCCCGGCGGGCCAGTTCCTGTACGGCAGCGTCGACGTCGAGCCGATCCGCAGCTTCTTCACCGCCGAGCCGGCGCGCGCGCTGCGGACTGACGGCTACCTGATCGCCCGTCACGAGGCGACCTACGACGACTACATCGGCTTCCTCGAGGCGCTCGCGCCGGAGGCCCGCGTCGCCCGCCTCGGTCCGGAGCTCGCGCGCTGGGAGACGGGCCTGGGCCTCTTGCAGTTGCCCGACGGCGCCTGGCAATTCGAGCTCAAGCTCGGCGACGAGATCCAGACCGTCGCTCGCGGCGGCAAGGTCCGACTGCCCGGCGATGTGGTGGTCGACTGGACCCACCTGCCGGTCGCAGGCCTCACGTGGGCCGACGCGGAGGCGTACGTCACCTGGCTCGACCGCAGCGGCAAGCTGCCCGGCGCGCGCTTGTGCAGCGAACGCGAGTGGGAGCGGGCGGGTCGCGGCGCCGACGACCGTCGCTATCCCCACGGCGACGTCGTGCTCGTCGGAGACGCCAACTTCGGCGCCGGACAGCCGATCCTGGCGCCCAGCGTGGTCGGCTCGTACCCCGTGTCGCAGAGCCCCTTCGGGCTGCAGGACATGAGCGGCAACGTGTTGGAGTGGGTCACCAGCCTCGACGAGAGCGCCGGCAAGATCGCGCGTGGCGGTGGCTATGCCTTCGAGCGCAATAGTGCCAGTGTCATCAACCACTCGGCACTCGACCCGAACCTCCGGGCCGTGAAAGCCGGCATCCGCGTGTGTATCTCGGCGCCGTAGGGGGCCGCAAACACCATGTAAGTGGGCACCCGACGCTGCGGGCAGACCGGTGTCGGACATCGTGACACCGATCTTTTTGCGCGTGTGGGCTGGAATGAATTGCTCTGCTATGGTCGCAAAAGTCCGGGAGGTTGGGGGCATGGGTCACATCAAGCAAGTCGTTTCGGTCGTCGTTCTCGCGTTGTCGGCCAGCGCCTGCTACCAGGGGCAAGAGGACGACCTCTTCGATGAGATCGAGGCCATGCGTTCGCTGCACGACAACGCGCTGCAGTTCAACGGCCTGACCTGGAACGGGCTGCAGTGGAACGGGCTGCAGTGGAACGGTCTCCAGTGGAACGGTCTCCAGTGGAACGGCATCCAGTGGAACGGGCTGCAGTGGAACGGGCTGCAGTGGAACGGCATCCAGTGGAACGGCATCCAGTGGAACAGCAGCCGCCTCGATGGCTCGAGCATCGTCGTGTCGCGCGAGGTCAACGGCAAGAAGGTCGAGTTCCGCGACGACGATCTCATCGGCATGGAGATCAACCTCAAAGTCGACGTCAAGGACGGTCAGGGCAAGATCAGCAAGGCCGACTTCGTCATCCGCGCGACCGACATCTACACCGACGGCGTGCAGGACGACGTGTACTACTACGACCTCGAGATCGGCCTCAAGGGCTCCAACAAGTGGGACCCGCTGTGTGAGGGCGGCGTCCCGGCGATCCCGATCAGCAACTACTGGAACGAGACCAACGGCAAGCGCATCGACGACGCCAACGTCGTCACCTTCGCGTGCACCAACGGGGTCCTCGCCCACTGCGTCGAGTGGGGCTACCGTCCGTGGGCCACCTCGCAGGAGTGCATCGAGTACAAGGTCGGCAAGAAGACCAAGAAGTTCTGCTGGGACGTCTCGCTCAAGGACTACCACCAGGCCTGCACCCGCATGGCCCGCGCCGACTACTGCGGTACCGGTCAAGCATGGACGGTCCCCGGCACGCCGATCGACATCTACGACTCCCTCGACCCGCAGATCGAGACCCCCGAGACCGACTGGCCCGTCGAGGCCGAGTGGAACCCCAACGGTGCCTACTGCCTCGACGACATCCGCCAGCAGGGCTGGAAGGAGGAGGGCAAGTACCCGCAGTGCAAGTGGCCGCTCGCCAGGGAGAAGAGCGACTGCGGCAGCCTCAAGGACCATCGCGCGCTGCTCGTCAGCAAGTTCGAGCCGGTGGACTGAGCGCCGCGGGCGAGCGCGCTCGTGCCCTCTCGCGCCCTCTCGTGCTCTCTCGCGCACTCTCATCCTTACGAGGCCCGGCGGCGACCGCCGGGCCTTTTTCATGGGCCGCGCCGACCTTGGTGTACCCTCGCGGGGGCATGCCGACCGTCGAGTTCGACCGCGAGAAGACCGTCGAGGTCGACGACCCCGACCTCACGCTCCTCGAGATCGCCCGGGAGAACGGAATCCCCCACGCCTCCGCCTGTGGGGGCAACGGCCGCTGCTCGACCTGCCGCGTGATGATCCTCGAGCACCCGGAGAACCTCGACCCGCGCAACGCCGTCGAGGCCCGCCTGGCCCGCGCCAAGGGCTTCGAGGACAACATCCGCCTCGCGTGTCAGACGACGATCACCGGGCCGATCAAGCTGCGTCGCCTCGTCATCGACGAGGAGGACCTGGCGATCGCCCAGGACGGCACGCCGCAGACGACCGGCAAGGACCGCCAGCTGGCGATCCTCTTCAGTGACATCCGCAACTTCACGCCGTTCGCCGAGAGCCACCTGCCGTACGACGTCATCCACATCCTCGGCCGATACTTTCGCAAGGTCGGCGAGCCGGTGATCCGCCACGGCGGCTACATCGACAAGTACATGGGCGATGGCATCATGGCGATCTTCGGCCTCGAGCGCGCCACCGCGGCCGAGGCCTGCCGCGACGCCGTCGCCGCGGGCCTGGGAATGTTGGGGAGCCTGCGCGAGCTCAACGTGTACATCAGCAAGCAGTTCGACACCGAGTTTCGCATCGGCATCGGCGTCCACGTCGGCTCGGTGATCATCGGCGAGATGGGCCACCCGCAGAAGATGCAGTTTACGGCGATCGGGGACGTCGTCAACATCGCCAGCCGCATCGAGTCGGCGACCAAGGAGGTCGGCGTGCCGTTGCTGGTGTCCGCCGAGGTCCGGGCGCTGCTCGGCGACGATGTCCAGTGGGGGGTGTCGCAGCGGGTCAACCTCAAAGGCAAGACCGGCGAGCACCTGCTCTCGGAGGTCACCGGCCTCAATATCGAGGTCCCGGAGACGACGCCGCTACCGGGCGTGACGACGCCGGTGCCGTGACGGGTCGACGGAGGGCGCGCTCGCCAGCAGGCCGCGCACACTCCCCGGCAGGCCGCTCACACTCGCGCCGCCGCTCGCGCGCAGCTGTGGGCCGGTCCCCGGGGACATGTCCGATAGAACATGTCCGATAGAACACGTTCGATGGGACAGGCTCAGCCGGCGCTCGCAGTCGCCTTGCGCCTGGCCCTGACCGGCCTGACCGGCGGGTGCTCCTTGTGCCACGCGGCCAGCACCTCGACCTCGCGCTCGCGCGTGATGCCGGCGCGCAGCTTGGCGCGGCGGTCGGCGGGCAGGGTGGCCCCACCAGTCGAGGGTGGCCTTGACCGTGTCGGCGAGCGGGCGAAAGGTCATGAATGTCCGCTGCACCCACGACAACACGACCGACAACGCGCAGGCCATGCGGGCGCTGCGGGACCAGGGGCTCGCGGCGCCAGGCGACGTTCACCTCGGCGAGAGCTCGCTCGACGAGATGTGCGTCGGGCTGTTTAGCGGCCTCGTCGAGAACTAACCCGCGACGCGAGCCCGCGATGTCCGTTCGCGCCGGTAGGTGAGGACCCGGGCGGCATACGTGCCCCTGCGCGCGAACGCTCAGGACTGCGGCTTGTCCTTGCGCTGCACGGACAGGATCTGGCACACGCGATCGACGATGGTATCGAGGCTGGCGGGCTTTTGGATGCAGCCGACGGCGCCCAGGTGGCCCTGGATCTCCATCAGTTGCTCGATCGGGAGGCCGCTGAGGATGACGACCGGCAGCGGACGAACGTCCCCCACGTTGGCGGCGCGGCGCACCATCTTCATCGCCGTGTCGCCGCGCATGTCCGGGAGGTTGATGTCCAGCAGCAGCAAGTCCGGCTGGAAGCGGAGCACCACCGCGACCAGCAGGAAGCCCTTGTCCAGCGTCTCGACGGTGAAGCCGGCCTCGGTCAGCGCGCCCTTGACCACGCGGGCGGTCGCGCCGTCGTCTTCAACCACCAGGACCCGCGGTGCTCGTGTCGTCACGGCAACAGAGGTTGCCCAGGAACGCCTGTGCCGTCCAGAGCAAACTAAGCGCCGCGTGTGGCCTGGCCGCCCCAGGCATCTGCTGCATCCCCGGCATACACCGCGTTGGCCGCGTGGGCCGCGTGGGCGGGTCCGGGGCGGTGCGGCGGGAGGCTGGCGCCCGGCCCTCGTGGCGCGCACATCCCTCCGGTGCGGTCCCGGGTGGCCCGGCGCGAGGGCGGGCACGGGAGGATCCGCGCGGCCCCGTGGGGGTGGCATGACGGCGGCGGTGCGGGTCGTGCTCGTGGCGGAGTACCTGGCCTTCGGCGCGGTAGCGACGCTGATCGCGCTGCCCGGTGGTATGGCCGCGCTGGGGATCGAGCTGCGCTGGCTCGGGATGTCATGCTCCAGTGGGGCGCGCTTCGAGGACCGCACGCACGCGCAGGGCCAGGGCCTCGAAGGTGCAGGGGACGACCAGCGGGTCGAGGGTCGTCGCGGCCGCGCCGGCGCTCGCCAGCCACAGCACCCGCAGCTCGGGCGCGGCCTCTCGCAGTTGGCGTAGCACCTCGCCCGGCGCGGCGATGCTGGTCGATACCAGCGCGAGCGAGAGCCTGGCCCCGGAGACCTGTCCCGGAGGACATGTACTTTGCAGCAGGGCGGTCGCGGCGGAGATGCTGTCGGCGGTGCGGAGGTCGTAGCCGAGGTGGCGCAGCACGGCGGTCAAGGTCTGCGCGAGGATCGGGTCGTCCTCGATCAGTAGTACGGTCTCGGCGCCGCGCAGGTCGACGACCGGGCCGGTGGGCTGCGGTCGCGGGGCGCTAAACACCCGCGGGAGGCGCAGCTCGAGGCATAGACCATGGCCCGCGCTCGCCTGCCGGACGCTCCCGCCCATCTGCGCGGCGATCGATCGCGCGAGCGTAACGCGTAGCGTTGGGCCGGGGTCGATCACCTGCGAGGTCGCGGTGGGATCGACCTGCACGCGCAGGCGCACGTACTCGCCGGCCGGCAGCGCGAGGCAGATCGCCTGGGCCGGGTCGAGGGTCTCCGGCGCGACGTCGAGGCTGACGCGCCCGCGCCCGCCGAGGCAGCCGCGCGCGTGCAGGACCAGCGAGACGAGCAGCAGCTCGAACAGGCGCGGGTCGGTTCGCACCGCGCAGCGCAGGGCCGGCGGCGCGAGGTGGAGCTGGATCGGCTGGCCGAGCAGGCGCGCGAGGGTCGGCTCGAGGCTCGTCAGCAGCCTGTCCGGCGTGAGGTCGACCGGCTCGTGGATCTGTCGCCGCGCGAACGCTGCGAGCTGGCGGCCGAGGTCCTCGAGCACGCGCGTCTGCTGATCGATCCTCGTGAGCGCGGCGGGGTCGCCACGCGCGACGCCGGCGGCCGCGACCAGCTCGGCGGCGATCGGGCGCAGCTCGTCGCCGACGCCGGCCGCGAGGCGACCGATCTCGGCGACGCGCCGGGCCTGTTGTAGATGCGACGACAGCTCGACGCGCGCGCTGACCTCGTCGCGCACGATCACC
>JAYUXQ010000631.1:0-4237 GCA_043752905.1 Nannocystis sp.
CCCGCCTGCTTCGATCGGCTCAAGCAGGAGCTCAAGCAGATCAAAGAGCACGACCGCGCCGAGAACGTCCGCGACATCGAGACCGCACGCGAGCACGGCGACCTCCGCGAGAACGCCGAATACCACGCCGCGAAGGAGCGCCAGGGCCACCTCGATGGCCGTATGCGCTACCTCGAGTCGCACCTCAGCCACGCCGAGGTCATCGACCCGACCATCGTCAAGAAGGAAGACAAGGTCACCTTCGGCGCCACCGTCACCCTCAACGACGTCGATAACGACACCCAGGTCGTCTACTACATCGTCGGCGAGGACGAGTCCGACGCCGGCAGCGGTCGCATCTCGATCTCCGCCCCGATCGCCCGCGCCATGCTCGGCAAGCGCGTCGGCGACGAGGTGATCGTCAAGCTACCGAAGGGCGACCGCGAGTACGAGGTCGTCCGCGTCGAATACAAGGCCATCCCGTGACGGGTCGCCCTCGCCTCGGCATGCCCGGCATGCTCGGCATGCTCGGCATGATCCGCATGATCCGCATGCTCGGCATGATCCGCACGCCCCGCATGATCCGCACTCTGACGATGATCGGCGCCCTCGGCATACTGTCGACCGCCTGTCGCGGCGGGCTCAACTCGGCCTGCCGCTGCAACACCGACTGCCGCGCCGGACTCATCTGTCAGGCCGAGGGCGAGAAGTCGCTGATGGGTGACATGTGCTTTGGACCCGGCGTCAACGGCCTGTGCGTCGAGAACGACGCCGAGGACACCGACTCCGGTCTCCCCTCCGAGCTGACCGAGGCGCCCATGTACGACGACCTCCCCTCCAAGCGCGACTTCCTGCCCGGCGGGAGCGACAGCCTCTCGGCCAGTGCCACCGACGTCACCGGCCCGACCACCGGCCCGACCACCGGCGACCTGACCACGACCGGCACCGGCACGACCGGCACCGGCACGACTGGCACCACCGGAACGACCGGAACGACCGGAACGACCGGCACCACGGGTGACACCAGCAGCGGCACCACGACCGGGGACAGCTCGGGGAGCACCGGCTCGACCTCCGGGAGCAGCTCCAGCACGGGATGACCGACCACGACCGCAGCGATCACTGGCTCTGGCGTCTCGACGCGCAGGCCTGGTTGCTCGCCGCCCGGGCCGAGCTGGACTCTGCCGCGAACAACCTCCGCTCCCGTCGCACCGCGATCACCCACGCCCGCCGTGGGGCAGGGATGGCCCTCAACGCCGTGCTCGTCGCCCTCGCCGTCGAGCCGGAGGCGGAGCTGCGCTGGGGTCGCAGCTACATCGATCATCTGCGCGCGATCGCCAGCGCCGACGAAGCTCGCCGTCACCCCCTGCCCGCGCACACCGGGGCGCTCGCCGCCCGCCTGCTGACGATCGCCGTCGTCCCGACCACCGCCCTCGTGCAGCTCGGCCGCGGCCCCGACAGCGCCGCCCATGAGGCCCTCGACCTGGCCCGCTCGCTGCTCGCGGAGTGCACCGCCGCCGTCGCCGACCGCCGCGAATGATCGCCGCGAATGATCGCGCGCCGGGACGCGACGGGTCACCTCAGCGCGCGCGCAGCCGCGCGAGCACCAGCGCCGCCGTCCCGCGGAGTAAGACCGGCCCGGCCTCGACCCGCAGGCTGTCCCCCGCCGCCAGCACCAGCGGCCCGGCCTGCGCCGAACCCGACAGCACATATACGAGGCACTCACCGCGCAACGCCAGCGGCTCCACGAGCGCGTGCCGCTCCAGAGTGTGCACATATGCCCCGCGTCGGGTCATCACATTGAAGTCACGCGTCGGCCCTGCGGACAATCGACACTGCACCGCGACCTCGCCGGAGAACGCCAGCGCCGCCCCACCTGCCTGCAAGCCCACCGCCCCCACCCCCTCGACATCGAGGGTCATGCCGGCCCCATCGAGCACGAGGATGCTGCGATCGACCCCCGGAAACCGCGAAAAATCCCCGTCCGTCTCGATCTCCGCGATCGAGATCCGCCACGCGAATTCATCGCCCTCGCCCGGCTGCACGGCGACCTCGGAGGTCCAGCCTCCGCCGTTCTTCCAGCGCATACGCCGATAGTCGGCGGGTCGGAGCCGCGTCGGCATGGCCATTTTAAGATTAACCCGGCAGATCGAGCTCGGGGTAGTGCCTGAAGATCCCCTTCTCGTTGAACGGCAGGCGCCGATCCGAGGCCAGGTACGCGGCGATCCCGGGCCGCGCACGGACCCGCTCGCGCAGCCCGAGCAGCCCCGGGATCCCCGCCTCGTGACGCGCGAAGGCTCGTGGGAATGCGTACGCCAGCCCCTCGAGCGCGTGAAACACCGACAGATCCGCGTAGCTCGGGCTCATCCCGACGAGCACCTGCCCCCCACCCTCACGATTCCGCCCGAGGACCCTCTCAAAATGGCCGAGGAACCGCGGCAGGCGCTGGTCGAGGAAGAACGCCGCGCGCTCGCGGGCCGCCACCTTTTGCTGCTCGTAATAGCGTCCGACCGCGATCGGGTGGTGCGTATCGTGGACCTCGCCGACGAGATCCGCGACCGTCAATTGCAATTGATTACACGCGAGGCGGCCGGGCTCGTCGGTGGGAGCGAGCCCGAGCCGCGGCCCGAGATATAGACAAATGTTCGCGACCTGCGCGATCGTCTGCTCGCCGTGGCGAAGGATCGGCGGCGCCAGGGGCAGATGCCCGGTATGTTCGCCCCGCAGCAGCCGCATGATCGCACCGGCTCCCCCGCCCTGATCCTCGGGCAGCCGCGCCACATCGACATACGTCGCCCCCGCGTCCTCGAGCAGCAAACGGATGAACTCGCCGCGACCCGGCAGACCCGGCCAGTAATACAGCTCGTAGGACGCTTCGCTGGACTCGCTGGACTCGCTGGACTCCCTGGACATGGCAACGACCGTCATAGGCCGCCCCCGCGGCGATCGCAAGCGCCCTGGCGGCCCGCGTCCGCGTGCTAGAAAGCCGACCATGTCCCCCGTGCTCCGCCGTCTCGCCGCCCCCATGGCGCTCGCCTCGCTCCTGCCCGCCTGTCCGCCCCCGGCGACCGGCGAGGACGGCAGCTCCGGCACCACCGCCGAGCCCACCAGCACCACCGACGTCGACCCGACCGGGGCCACCCCCACTGGCTCGAGCGGCGCGCCCACCAGCACCACCGACGACCCGGTCACCGGCACCACGCAGGGCACCGCCGGGACCACGGGCGCGCCCGACGAGACCACGGGCGCGCCCGACGAGCCCGACGAGCCAGACGAGCCCGAGTGGCTGCGCAGCATCGGCGCGCCGGACGGCCAGACCCCTGGCGGCATCGGCCTCGCGGGCGACGGCTCGGTGTGGGTCGCGGGCGACTATTACGGCAGCATGGACTTTGGCCTCGGCCCGCTTGCTGGCGAGGGCACCGGCCTGTATCTCGCGCACTTCACAGCCGCTGGCGACCCCGCGCACGCCCAGGCGATCTTCCCCGCCGATGGTCAGCCGACGCTGACGCAGGTCACCGGCCTCGGCGTCGACGGCAAGGACTCCGTGGTCGTCACCGGCTGGCTCGAGGGCACCTATGTGCTCGGCGGCGACACCTTGACCGCCGACGAGGTCGACGTGCACGTCGCCAAATATGACGCCGACGGCGCGCCGCTGTGGGGCCAGCGCTTTGGCGAGGTCGACTGGCAGGTCAGCCGCGGCCTGGCGATCGGCGCCGACGACTCGATCTGGATCGCAGGAGCCTCGCTCGCCCCCTTCATGGTCGGCGACATCGAGCTCACCGGCATGGCCAGCACCGGCATCTTCGTGTTCCGCCTCGCGGCGGACGGCAGCCCGATCCTCGCCAGGTGGTGGGGCGAAATGGGCGATCAGGAGGCCAACGCGATCGCCGTATGCGACGACGGGTCCGCCGTGATCACCGGCTTCTTCACCGCGACGCTGACCTTCGGCGACGAGGTCGTGGAGCCGCTCGCCGGCAAGGACATGTACCTGGCGCGCATCGACGACCAGGGCGAGCCGTTGTGGATCCGCGCCATCGCCGGCACCGGCACCGACTACGGGACCCACGTCGACTGTGATGACACGATCAGCTTCGCCGCCGTCGTCACCGGCGACGCCACCGTCGGCGACCTCGAGCTCGCGGCCGGCGGCGCCGCCGACACCGTGATCGGCCGGTACGACCTCGACGGTCATCTGCTGTGGGCCGCCGCGATCACCGGCGGCGAGGACCAGCTCCCGACCGGCCTCGCCGCCCTGCCC
>JAYUXQ010000632.1:0-4237 GCA_043752905.1 Nannocystis sp.
ACACGATCAGCTTCGCCGCCGTCGTCACCGGCGACGCCACCGTCGGCGACCTCGAGCTCGCGGCCGGCGGCGCCGCCGACATCGTGATCGGCCGGTACGACCTCGACGGTCATCTGCTGTGGGCCGCCGCGATCACCGGCGGCGAGGACCAGCTCCCGACCGGCCTCGCCGCCCTGCCCGGTGGGGCCACCGCCATCGTCCTGACCACCTCTGGCATCACGAAGCTCGGCGACGCCAAGTACGTATCCGCCGGCCAGACCGACGTGCTGTTCGCCGCCTATCCGACCCCGACCAGCTCCCCCACGCAGGTGGTCGGCCTCGGCGACCGCGGCCCGCAAAGCGCCGGTCCGCTCGCCACCAGCGCCGCGGGCGTCACCGCGATCGCGGCGACCCTGTCGGGCACCGTGCAAGGGCCCGTCCCCCCGCCGACCACCGCCACCAGCGCCGAGGACCTCGGCCTGCTGCGCTTCGTGCCACAGCCCTGATCCTCGGATCATATCGCGCCATGCGGAGCAAGGCCGCCACGGTCGACGAGGTTCTCGCCACATTGCCCGGGGACCGCCGCGCGGCGGTGGCCGCCGTCCGCGCCGTGCCCCGCTCACCTCGCAGAAGAATCGCATGTCGCTGTATCTGATGTCCGTCTATTGCGGATGCGACGACCCCGAAGCCGACGGGCTCGATACGCGCGCCCGGTGCCCGGAAGGCCTCACGCAGAGACGCCTGATTTTCACTCCAAAACCAGGCTCGCAATCGCACGGTGAACGCACCCTTTATCCGATATTCATCACCGCGACGCCAGCGATAGCTCGACCGCACTGCGGTGCCTCACGCGCCGCGCGTCACCCTCGTCGACACCTGCATCGTCGCAGTTCGACGAACCCGGCCGCACCGAACAGGGTTCGGATGGCATCCGCTTGGCATTTTCCCGATTTCAGGGTATTTACCAGTCGCTCGCTCCTCCCGCCGTCGCAATGTCGGCAGACAAGGCATCGTCGTCGCCGCAGCGATGGCTGGCTCGAGGAGATGGCTGGATCGAGGAGAAAGGCGGTCATGACGGAAGGCGCAGGACACTTAATTTTCGTCGTGGAGCGCGACAAGCACGTGCGTGAGCTGTTGCAGGTGTTCCTCGACGCCCCCGGTTACACGTTGCAGTTCTTCGACGACGGCGAGATCGCCCTGGCCCAGGTCTGGGCGCGCCGGCCCCAGCTCGTGATCCTCGAGATCCTCGTGCCCAAGCTCGACGGGCTCGGGCTGTGCCGCAAGATCAAGCTCTCGCCCGCACTCAGCGACACCCCGGTACTGGTGCTCAGCGTCCTCAACGCCCACGACCGGGCCAGGTTGGCCGGCGCCGACGCCTTCATGCTCAAGCCGCTCGACCGCCACCGCCTGACCGCGACGGTCCAGCAGCTCCTCTCTTCGCCCACCAGCGCCGCGGCCGCGCAGGAAGCACACCCATGATGACGACCGATCCGAACCTCGCAGATCCGAACGCCGGATTCCCGCGCATCAGCTCGGGCAACCCCGATGTCGACAAGATCCTCGGCGGAGGGTTCCCCGCGAACTCGATCAATATCATCATATCATCACGGGGCAGCCGGGCACCGGCAAGACCATCTTCGTGCAGCAAATGGTGTTTGAGAACGCCCGCGACGATAACCCCGTACTTTATCTGACCACCCTATCCGAGCCGCTCCCGAAGGTCATCAAGTATCTCCAGCGCTTCAATTTCTACGACGAGGCCAAGCTCGGGACGGCGGTCACCTACCAGGATATCGGCCCCGAGCTGGCAGAGCACGGCATCTCCGTCCTCAAGGACCTGCTCAGGGAGGCGATCCAGAGCATCGGCCCCAAGATCATCGTCATCGACTCTTTCAAGGCCCTGCACGACGTCTCCTCGTCGATCGCCGAGATGCGCCGCGCCATCTACGAGATCGCGGGCGTCCTCGCCGCCTATGAGACCACCGTGTTCCTGGTCGGCGAATACACCGAGGAGCAGTCGCGCCTCCAGCCCGAGTTCGCGGTCGCCGACGGCATCGTCCAGTTCTTCCGCCAGGAGAAGAGCAACCGCGACGAGCGCTTCATGCGGGTGCTCAAGCTCCGCGGCAGCCGCTACTCCGAGGGCGTGCACGGCTTTCGCATCCACGAGACCGGCCTCCAGGTGTTCCCCCGACTCGTCACCCCCGAGATCCCCGTCCGCTACAAGATCATCACCGAGCGCGTCTCGACCGGCGTCGAGGGCTTCGACAGGCTGCTCGGCGGCGGTCTATGGCGCGGCAGCACCACGCTGCTCGCCGGCCCCACCGGCGCCGGCAAGACCACGATCGGCGCCCAATTCGCGATCGAGGGCCTGCGCCTCGGCGAGCCCAGCCTCTACATCAATTTCCAGGAGAACCCGACCCAGCTCGCGCGCATGTTCGGGTCGTTCGGCGTCGACCTCGAGGAGGCCAAGAGCCGCGGCCTGCACGCGCTCTACGAGTCCCCCGTCGAGCTCCAGATCGACAGCGTGGTGAGCCGCATTCGCATGCTCAACGAGCACAACCTGCGCCGCGTCGTCATCGACTCTCTCGGTGACCTCTCGGTCGCGGCAGGTGACCCCCAGCGCCTCCACGACTATATGTATTCGCTGACGCAGCACTTCGTGATCCACCGGACCACCTGCATCATCACGGCCGAGTCCAGCCCCTCCGACTTCAACTCCTCGACCGGCATCTTCGGGCTGTTTAGTTACATGTCCGACAACGTCGTGCGCCTCGAGGTCAACATCACCGACCGCCTGCAAAGGACCGTGTACGTCACCAAGTCCCGCAGCACCGCGCACGACCTCAATGTCCACACCCTCCAGCTCGGAGCCCGCGGCGCGCGCATCGTCTGGCCGGACGAACCTCCCCCGGCCCCATGAGGCTCAGCTGCGCGCGACGATCTTGCGCAGGATGACCTTCGGGCCCGGCACCGTCGCCGACGAGTCTGTCTCGATCGTCACGATGACCTCGAACTTCGCGTGCGGCGTGGTCGCCGACAGCACGCCGCGGCGCCGTCGCTCGGAGTACGACAGGAACCCGGCCTTGACCGTCGCCTGCCCCGGCACCGCGATCCACACCATGTACCCCTTGTTGGCAGGGTCGATCCTCGCCGGCGGTGCGAGGTGGATCATCACGACGCGAAAGCTGCGTACCCCCGTCTTGTTGACCTTGACCGAGATCTTCGCCTGCGCCGCGTAGGTCGGCCCCTCCGCGTCCAGCTTGTAATGCCCCGCGCAGGCGGGGCTGCTCGCCAGCACGAGCACACACAGGAACGCGGACAGACGGGGGGCGAGGCGCTGCATCCGGCCGAAGATACCACCTCGGGCCCCATGGACCAGGTGCGATCCCAGCCGGCGCCCGTCCCACGCGGACAGCACGAACGCCGACGGCTCGTCGCCGAACACCGCGCGACCGTCGGGCCGCAGGTCCAGCGCCAGCTGCGGCCCGGTGCTCGGCGCCCTGCTGGCGATCGTCCCCGCGAAGCGCGTCACGATCGACCGATGCAGCTCGTCATCAAAGGCCCCCGCGAAGCCGGCCACGCCGAGCAGCAACAACACGCCGACGACGACCGCCAGCCCCATCACGACCCTGCCGTCGCGCAGCCGCCCCATACGGCGCACGCCGAGCCGCGGCAGCGCGACCGTCAATCCATGGATCAGGTGATACAGCGCCGCGACCGCGAACAGCGCGTAATATGGAAAAAAATACGCCGGGACCCACAGCATCGTGAACGCGATCGCGTCGAAGCCGGGCCACACCTCATAAACCAGCGAGGCCCCGCGCGTCGCCACCACGTGGCCGACGATGAACACCAGCAGCACGACCGCGCTGTATCGTTGCAGGCGCGTGCGGACCGCCCGCGACTGCGGCTGCCCGAGACGCCGCCGCCGCACGACCATCCAGACGCTGGTGACGATGTGCAGCAGCAGCGGCGCGCCGACCCGCGCCACCTCGATCGGCGGCACCTGATAAACGGCCCGCACTGCCCCTGCGCGGCGTCGAATACCGCGGGTCCGAGCGCGGTGAGCATGACGATCGTCCCTCGCCCCGCGTGACAGCCAGGACATTCTTCGATCCGTGCCATTACGCGCGTCGGCCGCACCGCCTGCATCTGTGACCATGGGGCGAAGTAGAAATCCGAAGATTACCCCCATGAGACCTGCCGCCCACGGCGATGGCAATTTGCATATTAATAAGATCCCGTCCATAGAACGGGC
>JAYUXQ010000633.1:0-1601 GCA_043752905.1 Nannocystis sp.
GGGTCGAGGCCGGGGATGAGGGCGTGCTCGTGCGGCTCGGCGAGGAGACCTGGTCCTCGGGACAGGTCGATGGCGAGGTCGATCCGCTGGCGGCGATGCGAGTCGCGCTGCGTGGGGACGCGGCGATGCGGCGAGCGGCGGTGGCGGAGACGCGGGCGGTTTCGGGGGAGGTCCCGGGGCTGGCGCGGGCGGCTGCGCTGGCGCTGCGCTTCGTCGATCGCGAGGGCTGTCTGGCGGCGGCGGCGACGTGGGCACGCGAGGCGCCCGCGGACCCCGAGCCGGCGTGGCTGCGGGTGGTCCAGCCGGCGATGCGCGGGGACCTCGAGGGCGTGACCGCGGCGCTGGCGGACCTGGCGGAGCACAAGGGGCCGGCGGGCGTGACGATGCAACGACGGCTGGCGCTGGCGCTGGCGTTGCAACGCAGCGAGGCCGGGGCCGCGCAAGCGCGGGCGCTGCTCGAGCCGATGGTCGAGGGTCTGGCAGCGGCGCCAGCCCGGTTGCAGGCCGCGGTGTGGCGGGCGCTCGCGCGGGCGCGGGCGGGCGACGCGGCTGCGCCGGGCGGGGTGGTCGAGGACGCGGTGGCGGCGGCCCTGGGGGACGAGGGCTGGCGACGGCGCGGCGAGACCGGCGAGTTGCGGGCCCAGGTGGCGGCGGCGCTGGTCGGCAGCGGGCGCGCCGAGGCGGACACGACGCGGCTGCTGCGGCGGATGCTCGGCGACGAGCGACCTGGCCGAACGGTCAGGTCGAAGGACGTGGTGGCACGACCGGCGCGAAGGAGCCGTGAGGACCGCGGGTCGAGCGCGCGGATCGTCGCCGATTATTACGCGCAGGAGGGCCGCTGGTCGGAGCTGATCACGCTGCTGGGCCGCGAGCTGGTCCAGCTCGACGGGGTGGCGAGGATCCAGGCGCTGCGGCGGATCGCCAGGATCCACCGGCATTATCGACATGACCCGGCGAGCGCGGAGCAAGCGCTGCGGGTCGCGCTGGCCCAGCCGGCCGAGGACGAGGCGGTCCTTCACGACCGGCTGCTGCTACACGGCGAGCTGGTGACCTGCCTCGAGATGCAGGGGCGCTTCGCGGAGGCGGTCGTGCACCTCGAGGCGGCGCTGCACAGCGAGCTGTCCCCGGGGACAGATGACGAAGCGGGTGAGCTGGCGCCCGAGCGCGCCGAGCTGCTGGTGCGCCTGGCCCGACTCGCGCGCGACGGGCTCGACGACGAGGCCCGCGCGGCGCCGGCGTTCGCGGCGCTGGTGCGCGCCGGGGCGGCGCCCGAGGACGGGCTGGCGACGCTCGGCCGCGTGTACCACGGGACCGGCGACTACCCCGCGCTCGCCGAGGTGCTGCGCCTGCGCCTGGCGCGGGTCGACCCGGCGCGGGAGACCGAGCGCGCGGCGGAGCTGCACCGGCGGCTGGCGGACCTGCTGGACGGGCCGCTCGCGCGTGGGAGCGAGGCGGCGTCGCATCACCTCGCGGCGTACCTCGCGGACCCGCAGGCGCAGGCGACGTGCGGGACGCGGGCGCGGGCGCTGCTCGCCGGGGTGGGCGTGTCGGCGGTGGTGCGCCACACGACGGTGGCCGCGGTGCTGGCAGATCTGCCGCAG
>JAYUXQ010000634.1:0-4228 GCA_043752905.1 Nannocystis sp.
GTGACGTCGGTGATCGTGCCGCTGGCGCGCAGCTTGAAGTCCTCGACGACGCCGAGGAAAGTGGTCGACGCGCGCGGCGGCGAGACGGCGCAGCTGCCCGCGCCGCGCTTGGCGAACGCCTGCGCGACGGCGAGGAAGTCGCCGGGGTCAGCGGCGTTGATCGCCAGCAGGAGGGCGTCACGCTGCTCGGTGTAGGTCGGGTCGGAGGGCGTGAGCATCATGCCGGCGACCACGTAGTCGCCCATGCGGCGGTGGTTGGCGGTGAAGTCGAGGTCGGGGTGGGCGGCGAGCACGGCGACGTAGGCCTCCCACATCATCGTGGCCCACACCTCGCCGGCGTTGTGGACCTCGCTGTTGGGTCCGCCGACGGAGCCGAGCGGGTGCTCCTTGGGCAGCACGGCGCCGTCGCCGATGTGGCGCAGGCTCAAGGCGTTCTTGAGCATGTCGACCGAGTAGGGGACGCGGCGCAGGCCGAAGTAGCCGCTGGTGTCGAAGCCGGCGTAGGGCGAGTTGCCGTAGACGCCCGCGATGTCGTCGCCCTCGCGCAGGGCCATGAAGACGGCGTTGAAGTCGCCCCAGCCCTCGCTCTGCGCGCGGCATTGATTATTGCCGCAGTCGACGAGGCGGTGGTGGATGAAGTGGCCCCATTCGTGGGCGACGATCATGTTGTCGATCGTGCCGTCGCGCTCGACGCTGGCGGAGCCGAACATGTGCGCGCTCTGGGGCTGGGCGAGGGCGGCCTTGAGGGCGGCGCCGTTGGCCTTGGTGATGCCCTGGGTGGGGATCGTCGGGTCGACGATCATGGGGTCGGCGCCGGGGTTGAACAGGCCGTCGGCGTTGTTGGCGATGACGACACCGATCGCCCCAGAAGCCTGGGCCTTCGAGGACTTGGTCTCGAAGGTGCAACTGCCCCGGTCGACGAGCACGATCTTTCCGGTGAGGTCGACGAGCGAGGCCTCGCAGCCGTCGGTGGCGCTCATGCCACCGCTGTCGTTCATCAGCACCAGCGGCGCGGTGACATCGTAGTTCTTGGGGCCGAAGGCGGCGGTGTTGGGGGCGAAGCTCTGGTCGAGCGGCGTGACGGTCAGGGTGGTCTTGACCAGCGATGTCCACAGATACATCTGCATGGTCGGCGACTCGCCGTCGGCGGGGGTCGCCATGTTGGCGTTGTTGCGGGTGCCGACCAGCGCGGCGTCCTGGGCCTCGGCCTTGAGCGGGTCGTTGCCGACGCCGCCGCGGTCGAAGTTGTCCTTCTGGGCGTTGCCGGCGGCCTCGTTGAAGCCGGAGTCGTACCACCAGTCGTGCATCCAGTTGGTGACGTAGAACAGCGAGGTGATCGCGGCCATCGACTGGGTGGTGGTCGCCAGAGGTTCGATGGCGACGGCGTAGCTGCGGTCGAACACGCCGGGCGCGGTGACCGACGCGCGGAACTCACCCTGGTCGATTTGCAGGCCGTTGGGGTTCTTGTGGTCGACGTAAGCGTCGACGTTGTTGCCGAGCGTCTCCGTGGCGCCGGGCGGCAGCCAGGGGTCGGGGAGCGCGTTCGGGTTGGTATTAAAACCCTCCATCGTGATGAGGTTGGGCGGGTTGACCCCCTTGGGGCCCTCGCCCGGGATGCCGGTCGGGTGCGGCGTGAAGTCGGTCAGGGGGCCGTCGAAGGGGCGGTGGTCGCCGTCGGCGTCGGCGAGCACGCGATACTGAAACGCCTCGTAGGCGGTGAGGTCGTTGCGCTGCAGCAGGCGGCCGTCGTCGGCGGCGATGACATGTTCATAGACCTCGATCGCGCCGGTGGCAGGCTGGACTTGCAGCTCGACGAGGTGCGCAGGGACCAACGAATCTCCGAGAGGGTAGTAGATCGGCTTGACGCGGGCAGGCCGGCGCAGGCGCAGGCCGGCGGTCGGGGCGAGCTCGTAGTAGGCGTACCCGGCCCGGGTGACGCCGGTCGGGATCAGGCGCGGGGCCGGCAGCCCGCGGTGGAGGTCGCGCAGCGCCGCGGTGATCGACGCGACCGGGGTCTGCGTGAACGGCCGTGCGCTGACGGCGTGAGCCCCCGGATGCGGCGCGCCAGAGATCGCCAGCAGGCGATTGTCGCGGTCCATCAACACCTTGATGTCGGATCGGTGCAGCTCGACGCCGCCGACGCTCTGGCGCAGCACGACGATCTTTCCCCCGCGACCGGGGTCGTGGACGAAGCGCAGGCGGACCCCCGAGAGCGCGGCGCGGCCGACCGCAAAGGTCTTGCGGTGGCGCCACAGGTGGAAGCGGGCGGCGTCCTCGGCCGACATGCCGCGGCGCGCGGCCTCCGGCGTGGGCGACCAGTAGTACGTCGCTGCTCCCCGCACAGCGGTCGGGGCGAGCGGCGCGATCGACTGGCGGCCGGCCGTCGCGGGTCGCCAATCTCCCGTGGTGGCCCACTCGCTGGCGTGCACCGTCGGGGCGACGAAGCTAAGGAGCATCACTACGGTGAGGGGGCGGATCGTGCGCACATCCGACCCTTGCCAGTTATGCACGCGGATGTCCACGCGGATTCACCGCAGTGTGTCCGGAACCACCACTGAAAATCGGAGGGTGCCACACGGCCCGCACGGGGCGCTTCAGGTGTTCTCGTGCAGGCCGAGGGTGCGGGCCAGGGCGCGGACGCAGGCGAGCGGGCGACCCTTGAACACGCGGACGTAGGGCACGCCGCCGGCCCTCGCGGCGCGGGCGAGGATGCCGTCGATCATGTGCGCCTGGAAGCCGGTGGCGATCAGGACGAGGTCGTAGCTGCGGCGCGAGATGCTCTCGCACTGGGCCTGGACCTTGCGCGGGTTGCCGTCGCACCAGCTGATGTCGAGGCCGAGCTTCTCCTCGAGCTTGGCCTTGAGATCGGGGTCGTCGCGGTTGCTGACGAACAGGGCCGACTTGCCGCGCACGCGCGCGCGCACGAGCGCGGTGAGCGAGTCGTCCGGGACCTCGTCCGACGAGGGCGAGAGCGCGGACGAGGGCGCGGACGTGGGGGCCGGCTGGGCGCTGCGGTCGTCATCGTCGCCGGGCTCGTGCTCGTCGGGTTCGCCGGGCGGGGTGGTGCTGATGGCGCCGAGGTCGCTGGCGTTGCGCAGGTGGGCCTTGAGGTCGCGCAGGCGGCGACGCAGGCGGCGGTCGGCGTCGGGCAAGGCCTCGTCGTCGAGCCCTTGCACGGCGGGGCGCAAGACGTCGCCGACGAGGCTGGCGACCTCGGCGGTGTTGAACACGTCGAAGGCGGCGAGTAGCCAGGTGCCGAGCTGGGCGGGCTCGCTTTGTTCGGTGAGCGCGGTCCGCTCGTCACGGACGACTTGCTGGCGCAGGCGCAGCTTCTCCGACTGTGCGGCGGTGGCCTTGCTGTTGTCGACGGGCGGGCGAAACTCGGGGTCGAGCCATTTGCGCAGGTTGGGCGCGCGGTCGCCGAGGCGTCCGGCGAGCCAGCGCAGGCGGCCGACGACGCAGCCCCACAGCTCCGGCTGGAGGCTGTGCAGACGGACCGCGCGCAGCAGCTGCACGTGCTTGACGAGCTGGTCGATGCCGTCCTGGCCGAGGTTTTCCGGCGGGGTGCTGAGGTGGCGCGGCGGGGGCTCCTGCGCGGGGCCGCCGAGGGCTTCGACGAACAGCTGGGCCTCACGAAGGATCGTGCGCGGGTCGCCGGGCGGCGGGCGGCGCAGGTCGTCGGCCCAGCCGTAATCGTCGAGCGGGACATCGCTGAGGAGCGCGCGATCTCGGTGCTGCTGCACGAACTCGCTGGCGTCGTTCCAGGTGCGAAGCAGGTGGGTCGACTTGAGGCCGAGCTCGGCGACGACGCAGTCGGGGCGGGCGCTCATCTGCAGGGCCTGGACCGAGCCGGGCCACATGATCTTGCTGATGGTGGTCAGCTCGTGGGCGACGCGGCGCACCAGGATCGTCACCTTGTGCTCGCCCACGAATTGCTCGTCGAGGCCGCGGGCGCGGCAGATCCAGCCGAGCATGTGGACCTTTTGCAGGCGCGGGGCCATCAACGCGAAGTCGTGGCGGGCCTCGGCGATCTCCTTGAGGATCTCGTCGAGGGTCTCACGCGCCTCGGCGACCGCCGCGGCTGGATAGGCGGGGGTCGGGAGGATCAGGCGCTCGCCGACTTTCGGCGGCTCGTGGAGCTTGCGCTCGGGCTCGCCGGTGGGCTCCGGGACCGTCGCGGCCGGTGCGACTGTTCCGGTGGATACGGATGATGTAGCGGATGTAGCGG
>JAYUXQ010000635.1:0-1599 GCA_043752905.1 Nannocystis sp.
CGGCTGGACGTACAGCGCGGCGCGCCGCATGCTCCGGGGCGATGTCCGCGAGCCGTGCATGGTTGGCGCTGATCTGCACGCTCGCGGCCTGCGGGGCCGAGCCGGCAATGACACCAGCGGACGAGGGCTCCACCAGCAACAGCGGGGCAGACACGATCGAGCTACCACCTCCCGATGCGGGCGTCGACTCCGACGCAGGGCCCACGACGGGGGGCGATGATGCCAGCACTGCCAGCACTGCCAGCACTGCCAGCATGGGCTCCGATGACTCGGGGTCGGGCACGACCGGCGAGCCGTGCTCCAACGTCGTGCCAGGGCCACCGGCGGCCGACCCGTACCCTTTCAGCCTGGGTGGTCAAAACGCATGGTCGCACGACGGTGGCTCGCCCGCCGGGTGGTTCCACACCTACGACGCGCTCGACGTGGGCGGCCCCGACGACGCGCCCCACGTGGTGCACGTGCTCGTGCCGCGCGACTACGATGCATGCGGGCCCGGCTACCCGGTGGTGTACATGAACGACGGCGACTCGAGCTTTTGGCCGGGCGGGGCCGCCAACAAGAGCTGGGACGTCCCCGTGGCACTCGCCGAGCTCTACGCACAGGGCATGCTTTCGCCGGTGATCGTGGTGGCGGTGGAACCCGTCGATCGCAACTACGAGTACTCGCACGTGCCATGGACGAGCGGGCTCGCGCCCGAGGCGTGCTGCGGGGTCGAGCAGTATGCCGACTACCTCGCCGACGGCATCAAGGGCTTCGTCGATGCCAATTACCGTACGCGTCCCGGGCCCGAGCACACGGTGCTGGTGGGCTCGTCGCGCGGCGGGCTCGCGGCGTTCTTCGTGGCCAATCGGCGGCCCGATGCCTTCGGCCACGCAGCCTGCATGTCGCCGTCGTTCTGGTTGGGCCTCGACCCGGTGTTCGGCGGCGACTTTACGGGCGGGCCGCTCGCCACGTCGGAGCTCGTGGCGCTGCTCGCGGGCACGCTCACCGACCCCGGGGTGCGCCCGCGTCTGTGGATCGACTGGGGCCTGGTGCGCAGCGGCGGCTTCCACAACGAGGTGATCGAGGCCGCCGCGACGGCGCGCGGGCAAGAGATGGTCGCGCTGCTCGAAGGGACCTACGGGTACGCTCAGGGGCAGGAGCTCTCATGGGTAGAGGACCCCGAGGGCGAGCACGACGAGTGGGCCTGGGGGCGGCGGTTCCCCGACGTGATGCTCGCGTTGCTCGGGTCGCCCTGAGCCGGCACGACAGGTCCAACACGGCAGAGCGCGGTCAGCCGGTCAGCCGGGGAACAAGCTATCGAGCTCGAGGCCACCACGTCTTCGCGAACAACCCGGACGTCTGCCAGCAGAAGGCCCGGTGAGCTGCGGCGGAGCCCGCGGTCGGGGGATTCTGGCACGGTCCAGGGGGCGAGGGGAAGCGCGCGCATGACGAAGTGTCCGGCCAGGGGCCCGAGAGGGGCAGCGAGGACGGCAGCGGGCGCGAGAGGGTGAACACGTCGCCGAAGGGGCGCGCGGTCAGGGGAACAACAGGACCTGTCCAAGAGGAGGAGGCGCAGGGGGAGCGCGGGCGCCGTGGAGGATTCGGGCGATGGCGTCG
>JAYUXQ010000636.1:0-4226 GCA_043752905.1 Nannocystis sp.
CAGGTCCGGCGGCGCGAGCGACAGCGCCAATTGACACTGCACGTAATACGCGTAGGCCCGCAGGTCCGCCGAGCGCGTCGCCACCAGGTCCTTGCCGACGTAATGCAGCGTCCGCGGGTTCGGCCCGCCGTATCGACAAGCCGCCAGCACCAGCAGCGACGCCAGCAACAGCCTGTGTGGACGGAGCCGGCGGGTCACAGCGGGATATTGCCATGCTTCTTGCGCGGGTTCTCCTGCCGCTTGTTGCGCAGCAGCTTGAGGCTGCGCGCGACGTGGCGGCGGGTCTCCTCCGGCGCGATGACTTGATCGATAAAGCCGAGCTCGGCGGCCTTGTACGGGTTGGCGAACAGGGTGCGGTAATTGGCGAGCAGCTCTGCACGCAACGCGACGGGGTCGGCGGCCTCGGCGAGCTCGCGGCGATAGATGATGTTGACCGCCCCGTCCGCGCCCATCACTGCGATCTCGGCGGTCGGGTACGCGAGGTTGATGTCGGCGCGGATGTGCTTGCTGGCCATGACGTCGTAAGCGCCGCCGTAGGCCTTGCGGGTCACCAGCGTCACCTTCGGTACGGTCGCCTCGACGAACGCGTACAGCAGCTTGGCGCCGTGGCGGATGATGCCGCCGAACTCCTGCTCGGTGCCCGGCAGGAAGCCCGGCACGTCGACCAGGGTCCACAGGGGGACGTTGAACGCGTCGCACATGCGCACGAAGCGGGCCGCCTTGACCGAGGCGTTGATGTCGAGGCAGCCGGCGAGCACGAGCGGCTGGTTGGCGACGACGCCGACGGACTCGCCGTCGATGCGGATGAAGCCGACGACGATGTTACGCGCGTAGTGCTCCTGGACCTCGACGAAGTGGCCGTCATCGGCGACCGTCGTGATGATCGTGCGGATGTCGTAGGGCTTGCTGACGTCGATCGGCACGAAGTCGGCGAGCTCGGGGCACAGGCGGCCCGGCTCGTCGGCGGTCGCGCGACGCGGCGCCTCCTCCATGTTGTTCGACGGCAAAAAGCCCAGCAGCTCGCGCGCCATGGCGATGACCGCCGGCTCCGAGGCGCCAGCGAAGTGGGCGACGCCGCTGCGCTCGTTGTGGGTCGCCGCGCCGCCGAGGGCCTCCTTGGTGACCTCCTCGTGGGTGACCGTCTTGATGACGTCCGGCCCGGTGATGAACATGTACGAGCTGTGCTCGACCATCAACACGAGGTCCGTCAACGCGGGCGAGTAGACCGCCCCGCCAGCGCACGGCCCGAGGATGAGCGAGAGCTGCGGCACCACGCCCGACGCGAGTACGTTGCGCTTGAAGATCTCCGCGTAGCCGGCGAGCGAGGCGACGCCCTCCTGGATCCGCGCGCCGCCGCTGTCGTTGAGGCCGATCACCGGCGCCCCGACGGTGGTCGCCATGTCCATGATCTGGCAGATCTTCTGCGCGTGGGCCCAGCCGAGGCTGCCGCCGAACACGGGCGCCTGCTGGGCGAACACGAACACCGGCCGGCCGTCGACCGTGCCGTGCCCCGTGATCACACCGTCGCCGTAGACCTTCTTGTCCGGCATGTCGAAGTCCGGGCACTGGTTCGTGACGAACTTGCCCTGCTCGATGAAGCTGCCCGGGTCGAGCAAAAGGTCGATGCGCTCGCGTGCCGTGCGTCGGCCCGTCTCGTGCAACTTGTTTCGGGCCGCGGTCGCCTTGGCCTCGACCGCGAGCACACCCTTCTCACCCTGGGAGAGCTGGGCCGGGCCGCCGTAGGCCTCGGCCAAATGCTCACGGCGCTCGAGGGCGACGCGGGGGTCGTCGATGGGGCGAGGCTTGCTGGGCGCGTCGGACATGGCGCCGGGTTATATCAAGCGGCCTTGCCGGGGGCGAGCAGCTTGCGCTTGGCGGCGGTGAACTCCTCGTCGGACAGGTGGCCCTGCTCGTGGAGGTGGGCGAGGCGCTCGAGGCCCTCGACGAGGCCGTCGCCGGCCGTGTGCAGGTCGGCGTCGGTCGTGATGAGGGCGGCGCTGAAGCTGGACGCGAGCACCGCGATCAGGCCGATACCCATCAGCATGAGGCCGGTGGCCACCAGCCGCCCGAGCCCGGTCTGCGGGGTGATGTCACCGTAGCCGACGGTGGTGGTGGTGACGATCGCCCACCACAGGGCGTCGCCGAAGCTCGACAGGGCCTCGTTGGTGTCGCGCTCGATCCACCATACGGTGCCGGCCAGCGTGACGACCACGATCGCGGTGATCAGCGTGGTGTGCAGGAGCTTGTGCCGGTTGAGCAGCAGGTCGAGCACCTTGAACGCGCGGATCTGGCGCAGCGACCGGATCGTCCGCAGCAGCCGCAGCAGCCGCAGCAGGCGAAACAGCTGGGCGATCCGCAGCAGCGCGAAGGCCTCGAGGTACAGCGGAAACAACCCGGGCACCTCGAACCATCGCTTTTTGAGGTAGTCGGCGCGGTCATTCGTGCGCCACAGGCCGCGCACCAGCTCCGCGGTGAAGATCGTCACGAAGACGAGGTCGACCGCCGCGAGCACCTTGAACCGCGGCTGCGGCCAGTGCAGCTCCGCGAACTCGACCCACAGCACCGGCACCAGGCTCGCCAGCGCGAGCACCGACATCACGGCGTCCCAGATCACCGCCTTGCGGCTGCGTGGATGGTCCGGCTCGCTCACGGGGGAACCCTACACCAGGTTGCCCTTGGTCGAGGGGATCGCCGCCCCGACCAATGGGTCGTACGCGACGGCCATCCGCAGCGCCCGCGCGAAGCCCTTGAACGCGGCCTCGACGACGTGATGCGCGTTGCCGCCGGCGCGCAGGTGCAGGTGCAAGTTCATGCGCGCCTGCACGACCAGCGCCTGAAAGAACTCACGCACGAGGTCGCAGTCGAAGTTGCCGACCCGCCGCCCGGAGATCGCAGGCAGGTCGAAGACCAGGTACGGCCGCCCGCCGAGGTCGAGCGCGCAGTCGACGAGGGTCTCGTCCATACACAGCGAAAAGTGGCCGAAGCGGACGATGCCGGCGCGCAGGCCGAGCGCCCGGTCGAGCGCGCTGCCCAGCACCAGGCCGATGTCCTCGACGGTGTGGTGGTCGTCGATCGCCGTGTCGCCGTGCGCGCGCACCGTGAGGCCGAGCGCGCCGTGCCGGGCCAGCGCCTCGAGCATGTGCGACAAAAACGGCACCGGCGTGTCGATCTCGGGCGACTGCGGGGGATGAGGCGGCGCCTCGCCGGGCAGCGTCAGCCGCACGGAGATCTGGGTCTCCCGGGTGCTGCGCTCGACGAGCGCCTCGCGGACTTGAGCCATCGTGTCAGGCATGCGTCAGATCCTCGACTCCGGCACGAACACGATGTCCCCTGGACGTAATACCAGGTCCTCCGACTTGCCGTTGAAGATCGCCGACAGCGAGACCTCGAAGGTGACCGTCTCCTCGCCGACCCCGGTCCGCCGCGTCACCTTGACCCGCGTCGGCGCCGCGAAGGCGCTCAGTCCGCCGGCCAGGGAGATTGCCTGGACCAGGCTCAGCCCGTCCCGATAGTCGATCGAGCCGGCCTCGTTGACCTGACCGAGCACGCTGACCTCCCGGTTGCCGCGCTGCTTGACCTGCACGCTGACCTGCGGATTCTTCAGGTAGCCGTCGGCGAGCTTGCCCTCGAGCAGACGCGCCACCTCGTCCTTGGTCTTCCCGCGCACCTCGACCCCGCCGACCATCGGAAAGTCGATCCGCCCGTCGTCCCCAACCTGGTACTCACCATCGAAGCGGTCCTCGTCGAACACGCGAATGTCGAGGGCGTCGCCCGGACCCAGGCCCGCGTTTGCGGCGGCACGCGCCGACTCGGGCGGCGCGGACGGGATCTGCGGGGTGCATGCGACGAGCGCCAGCAGGCAGAGCGCGAGGGGCATCGAGTATGGGTCGAGCGCCGACATCAGAAGCGGACGGCGCCGACGAGGAAGGCGACGTGTTTGACGAAGCCGCCGGCGTCGATGAGGCCGCCACGGTAGCGGGCGGCGAAGTCGGTGCTGTCGACGACGAGGTCGTAGCGGGCGCCGAGGACGAAGTAGCGGCCGAAGGGTTGTTCGACGCGGGCGCTGAGGGTGATGATCGTGTCCTTGCGGACGAAGCCCGGGGCGTTGAAGTAGGCGACCACGCGTGACTCGCTGCCGGGGATCGGGAGGCCGGCGTAGCGGCGACCGACCACCGAGAAGCCGACCTCCGTGAACATCTTCCAGCGCCATTGATGCAGGCCGCCGA
>JAYUXQ010000637.1:0-1598 GCA_043752905.1 Nannocystis sp.
GATACACAGGACTACGAGAAGCTCCTGCGCTCGCGCAACCGCGTGCTGCGCGACGAGGAGGGCTCGCCGCGGACGCGGGACGACCTGCTCGCCTCGTACGAGGTCGGGCTCGCCGAGGTGGGGGGTCGCATCTGGACCCGCCGCGAACGGATGCTGACCGACCTCCACGCGCGCTTCGCCGCCGCGTTCGCGGGCATCCACGGTGCGGCCCTGCCGGCGACCATGGCTTACGTGAGCAAGGTCGGCGCGCTCGCCGGCCGCACGGCGCAAGACGTCCTGGCGCAAGCCCTGCGGGAGCGCCGGCGCAACGACATCGCCCGTGGCACGACCACCGTCGGTCCGCACCGCGACGACTTCGACATGCAGCTTGGGGAGCAGTCTGCCAGCACCTACGCCTCGCAGGGGCAGGCTCGCGCGCTGATCCTCGCCTTCAAGATCGCCGAGCTGCAGGCCGCGCGCGCGCTGACCGGCGAGGCCCCGCTGTTGCTGCTGGACGACGTGTCGAGCGAGCTCGACCCGGAGCGCTCGGCGCAATTGTTCGCAGCCCTGGTGCGGGAGGCGGGCCAGTGCGTCCTGACCACCACCGCGCCGCACTTCATCGGCCTCGAGGCGGGGGAAGATTGCCGCTACATCGAAGTCAAGGCTGGCCGGATCGGGCCCTTCCCCGGCGCGCCCTGAGCCGGCCCGCGACGGGTCGCGCAACAGCCCCGCCGATCAGCCCCTGCGGGCGCGAATTCCGGCGAATTGGCGCCGTCTGGGAGCTTGGAAGCAGGGCCTGGCCGTGCTACCTTGCGCACGCTGTTTACGCCGCGAATTCACACTGAAATTCGCCAGCGAAGCGGCCCTCTATCCCATGTCTGAAGCCGACAAGACGCAAGCCGCTGACGAGTACAACGCCGACTCCATTTCGGTGCTCGAGGGTCTCGAGGCCGTGCGCAAGCGGCCGGGCATGTACATCGGCGACACTAGCGATGGTTCGGGCCTGCACAAGATGGTCTTCGAGGTCGTCGACAACTCGATCGACGAGGCCCTCGGTGGACACTGTGACACCATCGAGGTCATCATCCACCCCGACAATTCGGTCTCGGTGGAGGACAACGGTCGCGGCATCCCGACCGGCCCAATGGAGGCAAGCGGCAAGACCATGGACGCCGCGATCGTCATCCTCACGGTCCTGCACGCTGGTGGAAAGTTCAACAACAACTCGTACAAGGTCTCCGGTGGCCTGCACGGCGTCGGCGTCTCGGTCGTCAACGCGCTGAGCGACTGGCTGCAGCTCGACATTTGGCGCGAGGGCAAGGCCCACTCGGTCCGCTTCGAGCGTGGCACCCCCGTCACGGAGGTCGTCCACGTCGGCCCGGCCGACCGTCGCGGCACCCGGGTCCACTTCCACGCCGACCCCCTGGTCTTCACGATCACCGAGATCGACTTCGAGGTCCTCGCCAACCGCTTCCGCGAGCTCAGCTACCTCAACAGCAACGTCAAGATGACGCTCAAGGACCTGCGGACCGGCAAGGAGCGCGTGTTCGACGGTGAGGGCGGCGTGCCGAGCTTCGTCAAGCTGCTCGCGCAGAACAAGGCGCCGATCGGCGACATCG
>JAYUXQ010000638.1:0-1598 GCA_043752905.1 Nannocystis sp.
GTGCCGCGCTCGGCCCGTGATCTCCAAGCCCCACTCCCCGGTCCGAGGCTGACCCATCACGAGGTCAAGCTACGCGCTCAGTTCGACCCGGCACACCGGCCATCGTCAGGTTGCTCGACAGCGCCGACGAGGGCGGACCAGCGCGGAGTCGGTCACCGGCGTGCGGCGGCCCTCGGCGCGGGCGAGGCCGAAGGCGAGGACAGGCGCGACCGTCGGCGCCGACGATGTCGATGTCGAGGTCGTGAACGTAACTCCGACGTTGCGGCTAAAGGCGGTGTGACCGCGACGGGCCGGTCACGTCGCGGTCACGCCAATCGCACGGTCGGCGACTGGCTCACCAGATCCCGTACATCATCCCCACGCTTTGAATGTCGCCGGGCGAGAGACCGTTGTACGGCGCCCACTGGATCGGCGAGCCGTTCTTATGGGTGATCGTCATTGCGTTCCAGTTACCCGAGTCGATCGAAAACGCCCACGAGTTATAATGCATGACCGATGCATGGTCATACGGTCCGAGATCATGGCCGGTAAAGCCCAGTTTGACGTACTTCTGGAACGCTGAATACCAGGACGGGTTGATGTTTTGCCAAAGGATGTTGACGTGGTAGTCGCGGTCGCTCCGAGACTGCTCGTGGTGCAGCCCGACGGTGTGACCAAACTCGTGGACCCAAGTCACCAGGTTGTCACATCCCGGCCCCACGTTGAGTCTGGTGACACCATTCGTGTTGCGGCCGATGTTGGCGCTGCAGCCGCCGTAGAAGTAACCGATTTCTACATAGCCGCCCGGGTGCGCATAGTTGACGAACTGGATGCCCGTCAGCGCCTCGATGTGCTGAATCGCGGGCACGAGGTAGTTGGCGGAGAATCCGGGTTGGATCTGGAAGTACACGACCCCGCCGGGCCAAATGCCGCCCCATGCATGTACCGTGCTGCCGGCACCGCGGAAGCTGGTCTCGAGGGCGTCGGCGTCGCCGAGCAGGATGTCGCCGTCGAGGATCGCCTGGCCATTGTGCACGGCGTAGGTCACCTCGGTGCCGTCCTCGAGCTGGATCTGCCCAGTGCGTGCGGCTGCGTCCTCGTCCTCGTCGTCGTACTGGGCCGCCGACTCTTCATTCTCGATCGGCTCATCACACGCCGGCAGCGCGAGCGTGAGCGCGAGAAGGTAGAGACCGCTCATCGGGAACAATGCGTTGATTTTCTGCATGTTGATTCCGAATCCAAGCCGCGCCCCCGACGTAAACATATACGGTTTGGGAGGTGGCTATGCGCACGGAGGCGCGTAAAGAGTTGTGGCACCAGTCGTTGCAAGTCGCCGGCCGCGAAATTTTTTGCGAAGGACAAGGCTTTTTCAGCGTGGATGCACGGTCGGGCGGTACGCCGCGGTGACACGTGTCATCACGAGGTCAAACCTGGAGCGGGCTCGGCGGCGACGCTCCGGGCGATCGCGGTCGCCGACTGGGCGGCGCCGGCCGGCTCTGCTCGCCGAACAGCAGCCGCTGGCCGACGATCCCCTCGAGGTGCTGCAGCACGTCGACGCGATCGTCGATCATCGCCGTCAGGCGCAGCTGCCTGGCGTGCAGCGCCTTGTCCGGGCGCTT
>JAYUXQ010000639.1:0-4220 GCA_043752905.1 Nannocystis sp.
TCGAGCCAGCGCTGCATGGGCTGCCACAGGCGGGTCGAGAACGGGCCGTCGAGGACGTCGAAGACGATGCCCTCGGGGTTGCCGATGAAGTAGAAGTGAAACATCATCATCAGCTCGGCGGCCGACAGGGTGGCCTCCGGGTTGAAGAAGGAGTGCGCGAATACATCGAAGAGCATCTGCCGGGCGCGCGGCGGGAAGCCGAGGCGATCGAGGAATTCGCCGGCGCTCATGTGGTCATATTTGGCGTAGGTCGCCTCGGGGTCGTAGGCCATCATCGCCTGGCCGAGCGTGTCGTCGACGCGCAATGCATCGCGCAGGGTCATCGTCGACGACCGGCGGATCAAACTGACGAGGTTGACGATCGGGATGCGCGGGAGGCCGGCGAACGACTCGACCAGGCCGTCGGGGCCGAGCAGCGGATAGTCGGTGACGTGGGTCAGGTGCGCGAGCGTGGGGTCGATCCGGCGCAGCAGCGCGCGTAAGTTATAGTATTGGCGGAAAAAGGCATGAAAGCCTCGCTCCATCTCGAAGCGCTGGCCGTCCGCGAGGGTGTCGGTCCAGCCGCTGACGCGCCCGCCGAGCACCGCGTTCGGCTCGACGATCGTGACCCGCGCGCCGCGCTCGGCGAGGATGACGGCCGCGGCGACGCCCGCGAGGCCGCCCCCGGCGACGATGATCTCCGGACGCCCGCGTAGCAGCCTCGGCTGGCGGGGGTCCGGCTTGTTGACCGCGGTGCGTCGAAAGCCGAGCATGGATATCTTTGTTAGATGGGGCGGCGGGCGAGGAAGGAGTGGACGATGCCGGATTGCCAGCCGTCCATGGTCTCGGCGCGGAACTCGACGAAGCCGGCGCGCGCGAGCCGGACCTCGAAGGCGCCGATGCCATCGAAGGTGTTCACGCTGGCGCGCAGGTAACGATAGATGCTGGACTTCGGCGAGGTCAGCAGCCCGGCGGGGATGATGATCCCCAGCGCGACGGCGTTCCAGATCGTGCGCGCCTTGAGCGAGTCGCGCACCGAGTATTCATGAAAGCAGATCGTGCCCCCGGGGCGGAGCAGGTCGAATACGCGGCGCAGGCACAGGTCCGGGTCCGGCATGTTGCGGATCCCATATGCCATGAGGATACCGTCGAAGGGGCCGGGGACGTCGCTGGCGGCCGGGTCCATCGCGTCGCCACACACGAGGCGGACCTCGCGTGCCCACGGTTTTTTGGCCGCGACCGCGAGCATGCCGGCCGAGGCGTCAAGGCCGGTAATCTCGGCGCGCGGGTAGGTTTTTACGAGGGCCTCGGTCGACAGGCCGGTGCCGCAGCACAGGTCGAGCAGCTTGACGTCCTGGCCCGCGCCCATGCGCATGCGCTCGGCGCTCCAGCGCAGGTGCTTTTTATAGCCGGGGTTCATGCCGGTCAGCAGGTCGTAGCGACCGGCGACCCGGTCGAACTCGTGGGGGACGGCCTGCTTTTGCGCGCGGAGGGGTTGCTGTTGCATGGGTATCTCTGTGTTGCTCAGCGGCGCTGGTGGCGGGCATGCGCCGAACCACGGACATCGTCGTGTGCGGCATGAGCACGGGGCCTCGCGCATGGAGGTCCGTGGTGGCGGGTCAGCGGGCGGCGGCGATGGTGGTGGCGACCGGTCGGGGCTGCGGGGCGAGGCTGGCGGACCAGCGGCGGATGAGCGCGCGCAGCTCGTCGCGACCGGTGCAGGGGGGGACGCGGTCGAGGCTCTCGTCGCACAGGGACTGGAGGCGCTGCAGGGCGCCGGTCATGCCGAGCTCGTGGACGGCGGACAGGCGGTTATTGATCGCGTCCTGGCCGACTGGCTTGCCGAGCAGCTCGGGGCGGCCGTAGACGTCGCGCAGGTCGTCGGCGATTTGATAGGCCTCGCCGAGGCGGTAGCCGAGGCCGCTCCACTGTAAGGGGTCGCCGCCGCCGGCGATCGCTCCGGCGATGATCGCCGACTCGAACAGGGCGCCGGTCTTGGCCCGGTGATAGACGCCGAGGTCGGTCGGGGTGTCGGACTCCCAGGCCTGGCCGGCGCAGATGCCCGAGGGGCTGCCGACCCCGCGGGCGATCACCCGCAGCAGACCGGGGAGCAGCGGCGGGTGGGCCGTGCCCGCGCGGGCCACGGTGTCGAAGGCGAGGACGATCAGCGCGTTGCCGGCGAGGATCGCCAGCACCTCGCCGTGGGCGACGTGGACCGAGGCGTGGCCGCGGCGAATGGCAGCGTCGTCGAAGCACGGCAGGTCGTCATAGACCAGAGAGGCGCAGTGCATCAGCTCCACCGCGATCGCCGCGCCCTCGGCCAACGCGGGGTGCGCATCACCACAGGCGTGGGCCACCACGAGACACAGTTCGGGTCTGAAGCGCGCGCCGCCGGGGAAGACCGCGTGGCGCATCGCCTGACCGAGCCGCGGGGGGCACGGAGCGGTCACCGCGTGGTCCAGGCAGGTCTTGAGGGCTCGTTCGATGCGCCGACGTGTGTCCATAGCCGCGGTGGTCGGAAGCATGCGGGGGTGTTTAGAGATTGTCAACGAACAGCCCGGGGTTAGACAAAGACTTGAAACCTACGTGGGTCGCGCTTAGGGTAGGGGCCGATGACATTTCTCGGGCGAGCCCCTCGGGCGGCGGTCATCGGCGGCGGGGTCGGAGGCCTCGCATGTGCGATTGACCTGGCGCGGCGGGGGGTCGCGGTGACCTTGTTGGAGCGAGGGGCCGCGGTCGGCGGGAAGATGCGCCAGATCTCGGTGTCGGGGCAGGCGATCGACGCGGGGCCGACGGTGCTGACGATGCGATGGGTCTTCGAGGGTTTGTTTACCGACGCGGGTGCCTCGTTGAAGGAGCAGCTGACACTGCGCCCTCTGCACACTCTGGCGCGGCACGCCTGGCAAGATGGTTCGCGGCTCGACCTGTTCGCGGACATCGACCGCTCGGCGGAGGCGATCGCCGGGTTCGCGGGGGCGGCGGAGGCCCGGGGCTATCGCGCCTTCTGTGCGTACACCGAGGCGATCTATCGCCAGGTGTCGGGGCCGTTCATCGCCTCGGCGCACCCGACCCTGCCGGGCTTGATCGGGTCGCTCGGGCTCGGCGGGCTGCTGGGGGTGCTCAAGATCGACTTTTATCGCAGCATGTGGAAGGCGCTCGGCGATTTTTTCAAAGATCCGCGACTTCGACAATTGTTCGGCCGCTACGCTACGTACTACGGCAGCGATCCTTTCACGGCGCCGGCGACCCTCAACCTGATCGCCCACGTCGAGCAGGCGGGGGTGTGGGGGGTCGAGGGTGGGATGATCGAGGTGGCGCGGGCGATGGAGCGGGTCGCGCGGGGGCTCGGCGTCGAGGTGCGCTGCGGGGCCGAGGTCGCCGAGGTGATGGCGCAGGGCGGCAAGGTGCGGGGCGTGCTGCTGCGCGGTGGCGAGGTGGTCGCGGCCGATGTCGTCGTGGTCAACGCCGACGTCAACGCGGTGGCCGGGGGTCGCTTCGGGGCCGCGAGCGCGGCGGCGGTGAAGGCCCCGGCGGTCGCGCGGCGATCGTTGTCGGCGGTCACGTGGGCGGCGGTGGCCGAGGCGCGCGGGTTGCCGCTGCTGCGCCACAACGTGTTTTTTTCGCGCGACTACGCGGGCGAGTTCGCGGACCTGCGGGCCGGCAAGCTGCCCGCGGAGCCGACGGTGTACATTTGCGCCCAGGACCGGGGGGACACGGACGAGCCCGGGGTCTGTGGTGCGCAACGCATGTTAATTCTGGTCAACGCGCCGCCATGCGGCGGCGAGGGCCGCCTTGCTTCTCCGGAGATCGACGCATGTCAACGCACGACCCTGCAACTGCTGAGGCGCTGTGGCCTGGACGTGACGCTGGATCCGTCGGCAAGCACGGTGACGACGCCGAACGAGTTCGCGGCGATGTTCCCGGGCACGGGCGGGGCGCTGTACGGGGCGGCGACGCGGGGCTGGACGGACTCCCTCACGCGACACGCGGCGCGCACGAAGCTCTCGGGGCTCTATCTGGCGGGCGGCAGCGTGCACCCCGGGGCGGGTGTGCCGATGGCGACGTTGAGCGGGCGGTACGCGGCGCAGAGCGTGTGCGAGGACCTCGCTTCGACCGTGGGGTGGCGCCCGGCGGGTACTGCTGGTGGTACCTCGACGCGCTCAGCGACGACGGTCGCTTCGGGCTGACGGTCATCGCGTTCGTCGGCAGCGTGTTCTCGCCGTACTACGCGCGGGCGCGGG
>JAYUXQ010000640.1:0-4219 GCA_043752905.1 Nannocystis sp.
AAGGTCTCCGTCGGGTCGACGAAGGTCGTCGCCGTCTGCACTTCCGTTCCGGCGATGAGGTCATCCGAGGTGCACGCGAGCCCCGACGCGCCGCAAAAGGCCAGCGCCAGGGCCAGCACGGCTGGGATCGAGGGAGACATGCGAGGTGCCCGGGCCATCCGCCGCACGATACCAGCGACCGCCCGCGCCACAAACGTTTCCCTTCGCTGTCCCTTGCGATGCCATCGGGTTTTTCCTGCGTCCCCGGGCCAATTCCGGGCCCGTGTCCGCGAATGCCTCCACGTCCGCTGCCCGTGCACCACGACAATTTTGCCAGCTTCGGTGGCCTGCCCGGCCCGCGGCCACCTCCTGAACTCCCGCCCCGGGCCACATGCGCGCATGAGCGCGAGCCTTGTGTTTTGTCGCCGCCACGGGCCATACTGAGGGTTGCCGTGGGGGCTCCGCTTCCCGCGCCACTCCACGTTTACGGGGCCTGGGTCCTGTCCCTGACCCTTTTGCCTGACCCATTTCTTGAGGACTGACCATGAAGCGAACGACTGCCCTCGGAACCGCCTGTATCGGCACGCTCGCCGGGCTTTTGGCGTCCCTCGCGGTGCCGGCGTGCCGCGGCGACGACGTCGAGCTCGACTGCTCCAGCCAGCAACAGGCCTTCACGGACGCCTTCGCCGACGACGGCGAGCTGCTGGCGAGCATCAGCGAGTCCTCGCTGTATCCGATGGCGATGGTGCTGTCCGAGGCGGGCATCCAGAACCTGCTCAACGGCCTCGTCGGCGGTGATGTCCCGTTCGCCAGCAAGCTCAACATCGGCCCTTACGGCCTCAATTTCGTCCCGCAGGGCACCCCGGTCATCCAGATCGTCAAGGTCCCGAATTGCAGCAGCTGCGTGCTGTTTAGCCTCGACTTCAACTTCCAGCTCGAGGATGGCGACGGCGAGCCCGCGGGCGCCGGCATCGGCTCGGCCGAGCTCGCGATCCCGCTGGCGCTGCGCCAAAACGACGACGGCAGCTCCTCGCTGGTCGCCAGCTACGACCGCGCCACCGTGAAGAAGATGCCGATCAGCACGATGGGCTTCAACTCCGCCGAGCAGCCCGGCCTCGAGGGCGCCCTGGCGATCCTCGCCACGCGCGCCCTGCAGGCCCAGTACCCCACGACCGAGCTGCTGCACTTCGAGCCGTGGACGATCGGCGGCAACGACGTCAAGCTCGCCGCGCGCGACTTCGCCATCTTCACCGAGGCCAAGGTGATCTCGCTCGGCATGCAGACCAACCTCGCCCTCCCGCCCAACATCTCGGTCAAGGTCGGCGAGTCCCTGATGCCGGGCGTGCCGATGCAGATCCAGATGCACCCGGGCCTGCTGCTGGCGATGAGCCAGCGGATGATCACCGAAGGGGTGATCTCCCGGACCTACAACGACAGCGGCCAGCCCGACCCCAAGGGCCTCTACGGCGTCACCCTCGAGGACCTCCAGGCCAACGCGATCCCCGGCAGCAACCGGCTCGACATCGGCTTCCGGGTCTGGCGCACCCAGGATGGCTACTGCGGCTTCGCCGACGCCGTCACCTCGCTGTCCCTCGGCATCGACCAGACCAACGACAGCATCAAGGTCACCCCGACCGACGAGCTGCGCGTCACCGGCGGCGAGGGCATCGGCGCCCTCGCCGAGGACAACGAGGAGCTGATCCAGAAGAACAAGAAGCTCGTCGATGTCTTCAAAAAGGACCTCAGCGAGCAGGTCGGCATCACGATCAATTACAACGACGTCGGCGTCGAGGGCAGCACGATCCTGTTCGACACCCTCGCCCTCCAGGTCGAGCCGGACAACATCAACATCATTATCGACTTCAAGGTCGTCGCCAGCGACGGCTAAAGGGCCGCTCACGGAGCCACCATGCTTAACTTTTTTGCGTCCGCTTTTACTTCTTCGTCACGTCCGCTGCTCGCCACCTCCGTCCTCGCCGCGCTCGTCCTCACCGCCTGCAGCGACAACACCGCCACCGAGGGCAGCTCGGATACCGGGACCACCGGCACCCCGCCCGAGACCACCACCACGGTCACCACCGACCCCACGACCACCACGACCACCACGACCACCGGCGATATCGTGCTGCTGTGTGAGCCGGGCGCGCAGCGCTGCGCGGACACGACCACCCGCGAGGTCTGCAAGCCGACCGGCCTCCAGTGGGAGCCTGCTTCCTGCGGCAACTATCAGACCTGCACCGAGCAGGGCAACGAGGAGGCGACGATCGCCACCTGCGTCGGCCCGTGCGAGAAGGCCGAGACCAGCCCGACCTCCGTCGGCTGCGAGTTTCTGGCGATCCGCGTGCGCAGCGGCAACGGTGAGGAGGACCTCGAGGAATTCTACGACGCCCTGCTCGTCGGCAACCCCGACGACAAGACCGCCAGCGTCCAGCTCTACTTCACGCCGAACCTCTCGTACCTCGAGGCCCCGCTCGGCGAGCCCGTGATCCTCAAGACCGGCGAGAGCACGATCTTCAAGCTCACCAACAGCACAATCTCCGGCTTCTCGGCGATCCGCGCCGGCGGCATCTATCGCGTCAAGAGCGACATTCCCGTCATCGCCTACCTGCACTCGCCGCTCAAGAACACCGACAGCAACGACTCCTCGATGCTGCTGCCGGTCAAGAGCCTGCGCCAGGATTACGTCGTCGCCTCCTACCCCGCGCTCGTCGACCCCAACAAGCCCGACCTCTACCGCGGCCGCCCGAGCTTCTTCAACGTCATCGCCCTCGAGAACAAGACCACGATCTCCTGGACCCCGCCGCGCATCAGCGCCGGCAACGGCCTGAACTTGCCGAAGGTGCTCGCCTACGAGACCGGCACCGTCGAGCTCAACCGCTTCGACCTCATGCAGATCGGCGCTTCCACGCAGAACGCCGACGGCACCCCCAACACCGACTACAAGCTGCACGACATCTCCGGCACCGTCATCCACGCCGACAAGCCGATCTGGGTCCTGTCCGGCACCGCCTGCGCGAATGTCCCCTTCGAGTCCCCCGGCTACTGCAACCATTTGCAGGAGCAGATGATCCCGATCGAGTACTGGGGCACCAAGTACGTCGCCGCCCACTCGCCCCTGCGCGCCGACGAGATGCACTACTGGCGCGTCTACGCCGGCGAGGACGGCGTCAGCGTCACCACCGACCCCTCGCAGCCCGGCACCCCGTTCAAGCTCGAAAGGCGCGGCGACTTCAAGGACCTCCCGATCAAGAGCGGCGTCAGCTTCACCTTCAAGGGCACCGGCCCGTTCATGCCCGTGCAGTACCTCGCCAGCAGCAAGTCCGCCGGCGGCAACGGCGACCCCGCGATGTACCAGACGATCCCCATCGAGCAGTACCTCAAGCGCTACGTGTTCGTCACCGGCATCGCCTACGAGAAGAACTACGCCCAGCTGGTCCGCGTCGACGGCTCCGCCCCCATCCTCCTCAACGGCGTCGAGGTCCCCGAGGACAAGTTCTACCTCGTCAACTCCATCGGCCTGCGCTACCGCGTATACGATATGCCGCTCGACCCCGGCGACGAGCCCAAGTTCTACGTCGCCGAAAGCGCCGACCCCTTCAGCCTCAGCGTCATCGGCTACGTCGGCATACCTGGCTCCGGCCGCGGCTCCGCCTACGCCTACCCCGGCGGCATGGCCCTCAACTCCCTCAACATCCCCTGACGAACCAGGCCCGCACGACCTTCGGGCCCGTCCAGCCCGGAGGGTAGTCGCGCCCTGTGTGGGCGTCTCCCTCGGCGGGGCGCGTCCGACCGCGTGACCTGCGACAAAACTCCGGCCGCCCGCGACCATGCGCCCAGCGAGCCCCACGCGGCCGTCGCGGTTCTCCGCTACCCTCGTTGCCATGCTTCGCACTTGGCCTACGACCCCGACCCTTACGACCCTTACGACCCTTACGACCCTTACCCCATCCCTCGCTGTCCTCACCGCGCTCAGCACCCTGCTCGCGTGCTCGTCCGCCGGCACCGAGCAGGACACCGACTCCCTGACGGCCCAGGGCACCGACGAGTCCGGCGCGACCGCCACCGCGGATGGCACCTCCACGCCGACCACCGACCCGACCAGTCCGTCGAGTGACCCGGGCCCGACCACCGAGATCACCACCACCAGCGCCTCCACGAACCCCACCGGCAGCGACACCACCAGCGCCGATGAGTCGACCACCAGCCTCGACACCGGCACCGGCACCGCCACCGCCACCGC
>JAYUXQ010000641.1:0-10328 GCA_043752905.1 Nannocystis sp.
GCGCGGACGTTGGTGCGCTGGGCGACGTAACCGAGAGAGATGGCCGTGACGACCAGCGAGGACAGACGAACGAGTCGGTGGATGCGCGGGTGCATGGCCTACCAGTGCCTCCGGGAGATGAGGATCGTGCAGAGATAGAGGGCGACGGCGGTGCCGCCGACGAAGAACAGGACATCGCCGAGGCGCAGTACGCCCTCGCCGAAGCTCTCGAAGTGCGACGGGGCTCCGAGCGCGCCGAAGATCTCGATGAACCATGGTCCCCAGCCGAGGCTGGTTCCGCCCAGCCACAGGGCCAGGCCGACCAGGGCGAAGATCAGGGCGCCGATGCCGGAGCCGCGGCCGATCAGGATGTTCCACGTGAGCGCGCCGAGGGCCCCCAGAAGGACCACGCCGACGATCGCGCTGGCCCACGGTGCGGTGCCGGCGAACACCAGCGCGGCGCAGCCGAGGGCGCCGAGGATGAAGGCGACGGTCGTGTTGCCGGTGAACATCGAGCCGGCCATGCCGACGGCGACGAACAGGGCGCCCATGAGCCAGTAGCCGAGGTAGGTGGCGAACATCAGGCCGGCGTCGGGGTCGCCCAGATAGGCGAGCACGAGCACGTTGACCAATGAGAACAGGAGGCCGACGGTGTACACGCCGAGGGCGCCGAGGAACTTGCCGAGCACGACCTCGCCGTCGCGCACGGGCAGCGTGAGCAGCAGCTCATCGGTACCGGAGCGGCGCTCGTCGGCCCACAGGCCCATGGTGACCGCCGGGACGAAGAACATGAGGATCGCGGGCATCCAGCGGTTGAGGGTCGCCAGGTCGGCGAGGTTGCGGCTAAAAAAGTTGTCCGTCAGGAACGCCGCCGACGCCGAGGCGACGATGAAGAGCGTGAGGAACACGTAGCCGGTGGGATTACCGAGGAAGCTGCGCAGCTCCTTGCGGAACAGCGCGCCGATCACTGCCGTCGCGGACATCAGGCCGCCTCCTTCTTGGTCTTGCGGTCCATGAGCTCGTAGAAGCGCTCCTCCACGGTGCCGCCGGCGCGAAGTTCATCGAGCGTGCCGGCGAACGCGAGGCGGCCCTCACCGACGACGATGACCTCGCTGGCGACGGCCTCGACCTCGCCGAGGATGTGGGTCGACAGCAGGATCGTCTTGGTGCGCCCGAGCTCGCGGATCAGCTGGCGGACCTCGCGGATCTGCAGGGGGTCGAGGCCGGAGGTTGGCTCGTCGAGGATGAGCACCTCGGGGTCGTGCAGCAGCGCCTGGGCCATGCCGACGCGCTGGCGGTAGCCCTTCGAGAGCTTGGCGACCGGCTTGCTCATCACCTGGTCGATCGCGCACTGCGTGACAACCCGCTCGATGGCGGCCTTGGTGCCCTTGCCGAGGCCGCGGATCTGGGCGACGAACTCGAGGGTCTCGCGCGGGGTCATGTCACCGTAGAGCGGCCCGTTCTCCGGGAGGTAGCCGAGCCGGCGCGCGAGCACGATGCGCTGCTCGGGGTCCCCGGGATCGAGGCCGAGCACCTCGGCGCGACCGGTGGTCGCCGCGAGGTAGCCGGTCAAGATCTTCATGGTGGTCGACTTGCCGGCGCCGTTGGGGCCGAGGAAGGCCGCCACCGTGCCCTGCCGGACCGAGAAGCTCACCGAGTGCAGGGCGGCGAAGTCCCCGTAGATCTTGGAGAGGTTCTCGGCGCGGATCGTGACGCTTCGGCTGGAGAGGTCCTGCTTGGTCATCCTGGAAACCCGTGCTGCAATGTAGATAGTCGTGGATGTGCGCGTGCATGAAGCTGCACACGCGCGGCGCGTGCCATACCTCGCGCGCCGCATGTGTATTCCTTCCCCGCGGCGCTGACAAGCCCGGACAGGTCCGCCACGACGGTTTCTCCGCGAGTTTCGGGAAAATCGTGGCCGGTGGCCGGTCGCGGCGGTCCTTGGGCCATCGGCCGCGGCGACAATTCGGGCCGGGTGGACCGGACGACAATTCTCAAGCGCAGGTCAGTTGTGGCATAGCCTCGCGCCGATGTCGGTCGCCCGCCCCGCCCTCCCCGTCGCCGCGCGATCGCTCGGCCTTCGCCGGTCGCTCCCGGCCTGCGGTGCACCGCTCCCGGCCTGCGGTGCACTGCTCTCGGCCTGCGGCGTACTGCTCTCGGCCTGCGGCGTACTGCTCTCGGCCTGCGGCGCCCATCCGCCGGCCACGGCGCCCGGCAAGCAGGCCAACCTGGGGTTGGAGGTGGTGAACGTGCTGGCGCCGGCACCTGTCCCCGAGGCCAGCTCGGCCGTGCTTGCCGCGCCCGCCTTCTCGGCGCCGGTCATCACCCCGACCCCGACCCCGCCCGCTGGCCTGACGCCGTTGACGGCCGGGCAGCGAGCCGCGCTGTTGACCGGCGCCGAGGACACCCTGGCCGGGACGCCGATCCACTACGTGAAGAGCAACGAGGTCCGCCACGACGTGTGGTTCCCGTACATCCGCGGCGTCGGCGGGGCGTACCTCGGGGTCGGATCGGACCAGAACTACACAGTCGCCGCGGCGGCGCGCAGCGAGCTGATGTTCCTGTCGGACATCGACCGCAGCGTCGTCGACCTGCACCGAATTTATGAAGTCTTGATCGAGGCGTCGGACACGCCGGAGGCGCTGCACGCCCGCTTCGACCGCGTCCACGAGGACACCAGCGCGACGCTGCTCGACGCCGGCCTCGCGGCCTTGCCGGAGGCCGAGCGCCGCCGCCTGGTCCGCCTGTATCGCAACGCCCGCGAGACGGTGCACCGACACCTGCGTCACGTCATCAACCGTAAGCGCGACGGGGAGCCGACGACGTGGCTGTCGGACCCCGTGATGTACGATCACATCCGCGCGCTGTTCCAGGCCGACCGCGTGCGCCAGATGGGCGGCGATCTGACCGGCAGCAATTCGTTGCAGACCGCGGCCGCGGCCGCCCGCGCGCTCGGGATCCCGCTTCGCGTGATCTACTTCAGCAACGCCGAGGAGTACTTCGACTACTCGAGGTCGTTCATCGCCAACATCCAGGCCTTCGAGACCGACGAGCGAAGTGTCCTGCTGCGCACGATCTACAACAAGGATTGGGTGCATGCGGACCTGCTGTGGGCCTACCAGGTCCAGCCGCTCGCCGACTTCAAGCGCCGCCTCGGCGAGCGCAAGAACCGCTCGAGGAATCCCATGTTCAGATACGCGGAGTTCGACGGCACGCTCAACCGCGAGACCGGCACCAGGGGCCTCAGCCTGATCTCGCTGCCGGTCGCGGCCGGGTGACGGGCAGCGAAGGCGCTTGCACGGGCAAAGGCGTGTGGGCGCTCACGGTATGGGCGCGGCTGGCTTCGGTTAACCTGCGCCAGCCATGAGCCTGGTCGACCTCAGCCCGGAAGCATTCGCCTCGCATCTGCTCTCGCTCGGCGTTCGCCGGGCCTACGCGGTGTTCGACGCGCGCACGCAGAGGCTCGAGCTCTCGCACCCGGAGCTCGGCGACTTGCGCGAGTTCCTGACCGGTAACAACCGCGACTTCGATCAGCACGAGGGCGTGTTCCTCGAGGTCGGTGAGCGCAGCGGCGCGTTGTTCGGGGCCTTCGTGCACCGCAGCAACCGCGGTCAGGGTCAGGGCGGCCTGCGGCACTGGCCGTACGGGACCCTGGCGGCGTTCCTGCGCGATGGTCTGCGCCTCGCGCGGGGCATGACCCGCAAGAACGCCCTGGCAGGGCTGTGGTGGGGTGGAGGCAAGGGCCTGATCGCCCGCGTGCCCGGCGAGGGCCACCGCGATCTGGCGATCCGCGCGACGCTCTACAGCGAGTACGCGCGCTTCGTGACCAGCCTGCGCGGCTGCTACATCACGGCCGAGGACGCGGGCACCGGGCCCGAGGACATGGCGGTGGTGCATCAGTTCACGCGCTTCGTCACCTGCGTCCCGCCGAGCATCGGCGGCTCGGGCAATCCGTCGCCGGCCACTGCGCATGGGGTCGTGTGCGCGATGGAGGGCGCGCTCGATCACCTCGGCCTCGGCACGCTCGAGGGCAAAAAGGTCGTCATGCAGGGCACGGGCAACGTCGCCACCGCGATGATCGGCGAGCTGCTGCAACGCAAGGTCGGCGCGATCGTGGCGAGCGAGCTGTCGCTCGAGCGGCGAGTCGCGCTGTCGAAACTGTTTGCCGGGGCCGCGGTCGCGCTGGTCCCCGCGCAGGCCGGCGATAACAGCATCCTCGCGGAGCCCTGCGACATCCTGGCGCCCAACGCTCTCGGCGGGATCCTCAACCCGGACACGGTCCCGACGATCCAGGCGCGCATCGTGTGCGGCGCGGCCAATAATCAATTGCTGGACGATGTCCGCGACGCGCAGGCGCTGGCCGACCGCGGGATCGTGTACGTCCCGGATTATCTGTGCAACCGCATGGGCATCGTCCACTGCGCCAACGAGCAATACGGCCAGATCCCCGACGACCCCGCGATCACGCGGCACTTCGGGCGCGAGTGGGACAACAGCGTCTACGTGATCACGCGGCGGGCGCTCGAGCTGGCGGCGCAGCACAACATCACGACCGCGGCCGCGGCCAACCGCCTCGCCGACGAGCTCGCCACGGCGCCGCACCCGATCTGGGGTCATCGCACGCAGGCGATCATCGACGGCCTGATCGCCGACCGCTGGCACCTCGGCGGCTGAGCCCCGGGGCGCGCCTCGTCTTGCCTCGTCGTGCCTCGTCGTGCCTCGTCGTGCGCCATCCTGGCCGTAGTTTCGGCCCAAGGCGGCGCTTCGCGCGTGAATTTCCTCCCTTGCGGGGCCCGGCGCGGGCTCGCGCGGGACTCGCGGCGTGTGGCATGGTCCCCGCGATGCACGTGCGCCGCCTCGTCCTCGTCCCACTCCTGCTGTCTCTCGCCTGCGAGCGCCAGACGGGCACCCGGCCGCCGAAGACCGCGGACCCGGCGACGACACCGACGGTGACCGCTCCGCCGCCGCTGCAACGCCCGACGCTGGTCGCCCGCGACTCGATCGGCGCTGGCGTGATCGCTGCGCTCGACACCACCGTCGACCCGTGCACCGACTTCTACCGCTACGCGTGCGGCGGCTGGCTCAAGAAGACCAGGCGCCCGGAGGACAAGCCCCGCTTCGGCCGCGGCTTCGGCGAGCTGGCGGATCGCAACAACGCGGTGCTGCGCAAGATCCTCGAGGACGCCGCGAACACGAAGGGTAAGCAGGGTCCGGTCGAGGCCAAGCTCGGGACCTTCTGGACCGCGTGCATGGACGAGGCGGCGATCGACAAGGCCGGCATCGCGCCCATTTCTTCCGTGCTCGCCCAGGTCGACGCGGTCAAGGACGAGGCGAGCCTGATGCGCGTGGTCGGCAAGCTGCACGCGGCCTACTTCGGCGGTGGTGGGCCGCTGTTTAGCTTCTACGTCGAGCCGGACGCCAAGCGCCCGGAGGTCTACGTGGCGCAAGCGGCCCAGGGCGGCACGGGTCTGCCGGACCGCGACTTTTACATCCGCACGGATCCGCAGTCGAAGAGCCTGTTGACGGCGTACGAGCAGCACGTCGCGCGCATGTTCGGCTTCCTCGGCGAGACGCCGGAGGCCGCCGCGGGACACGCGAGCAAGATCGTCGCCTTCGAGACGGAGCTGGCGAAGATCGCCCTGCCCCGCGCCGACCTGCGTGACCCGGACAAGACCTACAACCTGCTCGGTACGACGGGCCTGCAGGCGCTCGACCCGAAGACGCCATGGAATGTCTACTTCGAGGCGCTCGGCTACCGCAAGATCGCCGGCGACCTCAACATCGCCACGCCGAATTACTTCAAGGTGGTGGGCGAGGTGGTGCGCAGGACCGAGGTACCGACGCTTCAGGCGTACCTGCGCTGGCATATCCTGCGCGCCGCGGCGCCGGCCCTGAGCAAGGAGATCGTCGAGGCGGACTTCAAGTTCACCAGCACATTGACGGGCGCCAAGGAGCTGTCGCCCCGCTGGGAGCGCTGCGTCGGGCTCGCCAACTTCGGCCTCGGCGAACTGGTCGGTCAGGCCTTCGTCAAGGAGCGCTTCGCCGGCGACAGCAAGGCGGTCGCCCTGACGATGATCGGGCACATCGAGGACGCGTTCGAGGCCGGCCTGCCGGCGCTGTCGTGGATGGACCCGACCACGCGTACGCGCGCGATCGAGAAGATGAAGGCGCTGATCAACAAGATCGGCTACCCAGACAGGTGGCGCGACTACGGCAAGCTCAAGCTGTCGAAGAAGGACCACCTCGCCAACGTGGTCGCGGGCAAGCGCTTCCAGTTCGCGCACGAGGCCGACCGGATCAGCAAGCCGGTCGACAAGGGCGAGTGGCACATGCCGCCGGCGATCGTCAATGCGTACTACAACCCGTCGGCCAACGAGATGGTGTTCCCGGCCGGTATTTTGCAGCCGCCGTACTTTAGCGCCGAGTTCCCGATGGCGATGAATTTCGGCGGGGTCGGCATGGTGATGGGCCACGAGCTGACCCACGGCTTCGACGACTCCGGCCGCAAGTTCGACGCCAAGGGCGTGTTGCGCGAGTGGTGGGAGCCGGCCGCGAGCGCCAAGTTCGACGAGCGGGCCCAGTGCGTCGAGAAGCTGTACGACGGGGTCGAGGTGCTGCCGGGCGTGAAGCTCAACGGCAAGCTGACGCTCGGGGAGAACATCGCCGACTTCGGCGGGATCAAGGCCGCGTACGCCGGATACAAGCTGTGGCAGACCAACGTGCGCGAGGCGGCGCTGATCCAGGGGCTCAACGGCGATCAACTATTCTTCCTCGGCTTTGCGCAGGGCTGGTGCACGCACGAGACCGACGAGAGCCAGCGCCTGCGCGCCACGATCGACACCCACAGCCCGCCCCGCGAGCGCGTCAACATGCCCCTGTCGCACTTCCCGGGCTTCTGGAACTCCTGGCAGTGCCAGGCGGGCACGCCGATGCACGCCGCCAAGCCCTGCGAGGTCTGGTGAGGCCGGCGCGGACCTGAGCCCGGCCGCGACTCCAGGTCGGGCCGGGGACCACCACCGCGGGGGTGGTTTCGGGCGAAAGGTTTGACAGCCACGCGGCCGATGGTGGACGCTCCCGGGCATGCGTCGTGCTTCTCTGATCGCGGTCTCGGGCCTCTGCCTCGCGCTGCCCTGGACCGCCGCGGCCGCCGTCGAGCCGCCACCGCTGCCCGCCGAGCCCGGTCCGTCTCTGCCCCCCTCCGGTGACGCCGCGCCTGCTGGCGACCCGGCCGCGACGCCAGTCCCTGCGGATGCCAGCGCGGCGGCGCCGGGCGACGCGACATCGCCTCCGGATGGAACCACGCCACCCGTGGACGCGACCACGCCGCCCGCGAACACGCCGCCGGCCGGGGACGCAGCGCCGGGCGTCACGGGCAGCGCCAGCGCGGACGTGTCGAGCACGGGGATCGCCGCGGACGCGGTCAGGAAGCCACCGATCGACACCAAGCGCCAGCCGGGCATGGTGCGTGGGCGTCGGGAGCCGATGATCAACAGCCTGCGCGGCGGCGTCGGCCTGTATCACACGACGCTGGCCGACGTCGGCGGGCGCCACACGGTCCGGTTCCGGCTGCACACCGACTTTTTTCGCCGCACCGGCTTCATCTACGACAGCACGGAGAACGGCACCGACGAGCACGCGCGCGTGCGCGGCACGGTCAACATCGGCTACAGCCCGTTCAAGTGGGGCGAGCTGTTCATGGCCGTGCACAGCCAGGCCAACCGCAACGTCCGTAATCAGCCCGGCCGTCAGGACCCGGTCCAGCAGTTCGCGCTCGGCGACCTCGACTTCGGCGTCAAGGGTGCGCACCGGATGGTCCGCGGCGGTGCGATCGGCGTCGGCGGTCAGGTGGGCGTCGGGCTGCTCTCGGGCCCCGGGGCGCTGTCGAGCAAGAAGGTCAACTTCAACATCGACGCGCTGTTCACCCTCGACATCCGCTACCTGACGCAGAAGCAGGTGCCGTTTCGTTTCACCACCAACATCGGGTGGATGCTCGACAACAGCGGCAAGCTGTACGACTTCGAGGGCGTCGACGCGACCAGCCGCGAGGTGTCCCGGTTCGCGCTCGGCATCAACACCAGCCGCGTGCGCATGCGCTACGGCTTTGATTTCCCGATCCGCCTCGGCAAGGAGAAGCAGTACGGCATCAACCCGATCGCCGAGCTCAGCTGGGACGTCGCCACCGCCGAGATGACCGCGTTTCGCCAGGACAAGGCGACGCCCTCGCCGCTGCCGCGCTCGAGCATGTGGGCGACGATCGGCCTGCGCGCCAACGTGATCTCGGGGCTGCACATCGACGTCGCGGCGGATGTCGGCATGGTCTCGCCGAACTTCGAGTACGGCCCACCCGTGGCCCCGTGGTCGGTGATCCTGGGCCTCGGCTGGGCGATCGACCCGAACCCGGTGATCAAGGAGGTCCCGGCGCTCAACCCCGTGGTCGAGACCCCGCCCGCGGTGATCGACGGGCGCGTGGTCGGCCAGGTGCTCGACAGCAGCGGCACCCCGGTGGCGGGCGCCAGGGTGCGGTTCCCGGGCTCGGCCCCGAACGCGATCCTCACCGACGACGCCGGCAACTTCACCAGCTATCGCTTCCCCGAAGGGCCGGTCACGATCCAGATCGAGCTGGCGAACAAGGCGACCAAGGAGGTCAGCGCCGAGGTCAAGCCCGGCGAGGACACGCCCCTGACGATCACGATGGACGTCGCCAACACGCCGCCCGCGGGCTTCGTCGACGGCGCGTTCGTCGACGAGGCGGGCGCGCCAGTGGTCGTGACGCTCGCGGTCAGCGGCCAGGGCATCGACGAGCCGTTCCAGGCCAATGAGAGCGGCCTGCTGCGCCTCGAGCTCACGGCCGGGGACTACACGGCGGTCGCGCGTGCGCCGGGCTTCGAGGACAAGTCGATCCGCTTCACGGTCGCGGCCGGCGATCAGGCGATCACCGTCAAGGAGACGCTGACGCGCTCGGTGCCGGTGGCGACCCCGAACGTCCGCGCCAAGGGCAAGTCGCTGCGGATCAAGAAGCCGATCCGCTACGACGGCAACAACCCGGACGCGAAGACGCAGCCGTTGTTGGACGAGCTGGCCGCGTTCCTGCGCGTGCATCCCGAGTACGAGGAGCTAGAGATCGGGGTGCACAGCGACGACCGCGGCAACCCGAAGCAAAAGACCAGCGAGCGCGCCGACAACCTCCGCAGTTACCTGCTGAGCAAGGGCGTCGGCCCCGAGCGCATCAAGGCCGTCGGCTTCGGCGCGAGCAAGCCGGTCGCCGTCAACATGACCGCGTCGGGTCGCGCGAAGAACAACCGCACCGTGCTGCGGGTGACCAGGTACACCAAGCCTGCCGCCCCGGCGGCCGCGCCAGCGCCCACGCCCGCGCCCGCACCGAAGTAGGACCGCATCCGTCGCGCCGCGAGCCGGTGGTCTGTCCCAAGGGACAGGCCGCCATTCGCGTGTCGGCTGCGTCAGGTGCGGTACGCCGTCGTCGAGGCGGGCGGCGCGAAGGTCATGACGCCGAGGCGCACGTTCACCGTGAACGGATCCGACGCGACGATCTGTCTCACGGGACAGGTCGCCGACCATGTCCCGAGGGACATGTCCGCGAAACCATGTCGCGCGTCGTCGTCCATGCGCCCTGCCCTTACCCACGCAAAGACGCCGCCCAGTCTCCCGGACGGCGTCGATCGCCGGGGCGAGGGCCTAGTTGTTGCCGCCGGTCGCCATGATGATGGCGACGACGACGATGACCACGACGACCAGGCCGATGACGATCAGCTTGGTGTTGCTACCGCTGGCCGTGTCGAGCTGCTCGAGATCATCGGGCTGCGCCTCGGGGCTCGGGGCGCTCATCGGCGTCGCGGGGGTGACGGGAGCCACCGGGCCGACGGCGACGTTGCCGAGCTTGTTACCGGCGAAGCTCGGGATCTCGGCGGAGACCGAGGGGGCGCTCTCGGCGGACAACGACGGGGCGGCCGGTGCATCGTCGGCGCCGCGCAGGCGCGAGCCGAACGACCGCATCGGCTCCTGGGCGGCGAAATCAGGCGATGCAGGCGATGCAGGTTCCTGACGGGCGCGCACGCCGTTGGGGTCCGCCGCGGTCGGTGCGAAGGCGACGACCGTGCCGCTGTCGGTCTGGACCTGGCCGTCATAGAACTCGGGCTCGACCTCGGCGGGTTGTGCCTCCTCGGGCTTGGCGCCGCCTTGCAGCTCGGCCTCCATGAACATGGTCCAGCCGCGCGAGCTCGGGGCACCGCCACCGATGCTGGCCTCGCCGGTCGAGGCAGGACCGGTCGGAGTGGCCGCGACGGCAGCCGCTGCGGTGGCAGCGACCGCGGCGGCGGGCAGCGAATCGTTGA
>JAYUXQ010000642.1:0-4213 GCA_043752905.1 Nannocystis sp.
CCCCCACCGCGGGTTTCACGGCCGGTTTCGGCGCCGCGAACTTCGGGCTATGACTGCGAGGATGACCGAACTCGCCGTCCTGGAAGCCCAGCTCAACAAGCTCATCCTCGAGGGTCGCGCTCTCGAGGCCTTCGAGCTCCTCTACGCCGAGGACATTGTCATGCAGGAGAACACGGCCCCGCCGATCGTCGGCAAGGCCCACAACCGCGAGCGCGAGCGCGCCTTCTTCGGGTCGATCGCCGACGTCCAGGTCCAGCTGCTCGGCTCGGCGGTCGGCGACAGCGTCACCTACTCCGAGTGGATCTACGAGATCAGCTTCAAAGATGGACGCCGGGTCTGTATGACCGAGGTCAGCGCCCGCCGCTGGCGGGGCGGGCTCGTCGTGCATGAACGGTTCTATTACAACCCCGCCGCCTGAGTGCGGCCGGCTGAAAGCCGGGCCAGACCGCCGATGCAACGAGACAGCCCGGACCGCGAGACGGACCGAGCCCAAACGCCCTCCGGCACCCCGTGGCCCTGATATCGACCCAGGGACACGCAGCGTCGTCCACCCGACCAACCCGGCGGCCAAGGGCCTTCATTCCCCCCCATCGGCCGACAGGCCGACCCAGGCCCCGGAGGCCCTGGAGTGGAGGCCGTGGAGTGGCCGCCATGGAGTGGCCGCCGTGGAGTGGCCGCCGTGGGGTGGCCGCCGTGGGGTGGCCGCCGTGGAATCAATGCACGTCGTGGGTGGCGCGGTCCTTGCGGCGGCGTTCTTCGAGGTAGGTGTTGACCTCGCGCCAGTCGACCGCGGCGGTGACGTCGGCGCCGGCGAGGAACTTGCGCAGGGCGACGTTGGGGTGGTCCTCCGGTAGGGAGACCAGGGCCCAGCGCAGGACATCGTCGATCGTGTCGGCGAGCTTGATGTCGAGGGCCTTGAGGACGTGCTTCGGGACGTCGGCGAGGTCCTTCTCGTTGTCACGCGGGCAGATGACGGTCTTCATCTCACCGCGGAAGGCCGCGAGGACCTTGTCCTTGAGGCCGCCGATCGGCAGCACCTTGCCGCGGAGGTTGATCTCGCCGGTCATGGCGACATCCTTGCGGACCGGGACCTGCAGCAGCGCGCTGACCAGCGAGGTGACGATCGTGACGCCCGCGCTCGGGCCGTCCTTGGGCACCGCGCCCTCCGGGAAGTGCACGTGGAAGTCGACGTGCTCGTGGAAGTCGGGCTCGAGGCCGAAGGAGAGGCTGCGCGTGCGCACGTAGGTGACGGCCGCCTGGGCCGACTCCTGCATGACGTCCCCGAGCTTGCCGGTCAGCGTCACCTTGCCCTTGCCGGCCGTCAGCGAGACCTCGGCGGGCAGCAGGTCGCCGCCGAAGATCGTCACCGCGAGGCCGTTGGTCATGCCGATCTGGTCGGCCGCGTCGGCGCTGTTGTAGCGGTACTTTTGGGCGCCGAGCAGCTTCTGGACCAGCCGCACGTCGACCTTGAACGACTTCTTCTTCTTGCCGTCCTTGACGTACTCGCGGGCCAGCTTACGCACCACCGAGGACACCGCGCGCTCGAGGCTACGGACGCCGGCCTCCTTGGTGTAGTGGTGGATCAGCTCGCGCACGGCCTGGTCCGTGAACACGATCTCGGCGTTTTGCATGCCGTTCGCCTCCAGCTGCTTCGGGATCAGGTACTGGCGGGCGATCTTGTGCTTCTCCTCGTCCGTGTAGCCGGACAGCTCGATGATCTCCATGCGGTCCTGCAGCGGCAGCGGGATCGAGTGCAGGCTGTTGGCCGTGCACAGGAACAGCACGTCGCTCAGGTCGTAGTCGAGGTCGAGGAAGTGGTCGACGAAGGTGTTGTTCTGCTCGGGGTCCAGCACCTCGAGCATCGCCGCCGACGGGTCGCCACGGAAGTCCATCGAGATCTTGTCGATCTCGTCGAGCAGGAACACCGGGTTGTTGCTCGCCGCCTTGCGCAGGCCCTGGATGATCTTGCCAGGCATCGCGCCGATGTAAGTCCGACGATGGCCGCGGATCTCCGCCTCGTCGCGCACGCCGCCGAGCGACACGCGCACGAACTTGCGGTTGGTCGCCCGCGCCACGCTCTTGGCCAGCGAGGTCTTGCCGACGCCCGGCGGGCCGACCAGGCACAGGATCGGCCCTTTTAGCTTGGGCACCAGCGAGCGCACCGCGAGGTACTCGATGATGCGCTCCTTGGGCTTCTCCAGGCCGTAGTGGTCGGCGTCGAGGATGCCCTCGGCCTCGGCGATGTCGAGCTTCTCGACGGTGCGCTCGTCCCACGGCAGCGCCAGGACTGTATCAATGTAGTTCCTCACGACGGTCGCCTCGGCGCTCATCGGGCTCATCATCTTGAGCTTGCGCAGCTCCTTCTTGAGGCGGTCGCTGGCCTCCGCGCTCATCTTGCGCCGGCGCACCCGCTCCTCGAGCTCGGAGATCTCGTTCTTGAACTCGTCCTGGCTGCCGAGCTCCTTCTGGATCGCCTGCATCTGCTCGTTGAGGTAGTACTCCTTCTGGTTCTTCTCCATCTGCTTCTTGACGCGCGTACGGATCTTCTTCTCCACCTGGAGGATCTCGATCTCGTTCTGCATCAGCTCGTAGAGCTTCTCCAGGCGGGCGCGGATGGACTCGGTCTCCAACAGCTCCTGCTTGGCCGTCAGCTTGAAGTTGACGTGCGCGGCGATCGTGTCGGCCATGCGCGAGGGGTTGTCGATGCTCTGCACGCTGACCGCCAGCTCCGGCGGGACGCGCTTGTTGAGCTTCACGTAATTCTCGAAGGTCTGCTGGACCGAGCGCATCAACGCCGCGATCTCGGGCTCGTCCTCGGCGCTGACGACCGGCGGCTCGAGCACGTCCGCCTCGACCAGGAAGTACTTCTCGTGGTCGATATAGCGGCCGATACGGGCGCGGCTCTTGCCCTCCACCAACACCTTCACGGTGCCGTCCGGAAGCCGAAGCAACTGGATAATGGAGCCGATCGTCCCGAAGTTATGGATGCCCTCGGGCCTCGGATCGTTGACCTTGGCCTTCTTCTGGGCGCACAGCAAAATGGCGCGGTCGGTCGCCATCGCCTCCTCGAGGGCGTTGATCGACTTCTCCCGACCCACGAAGAGCGGCACGACCTCGTGCGGGAAGACGATGAGTTCACGAAGCGGAAGTAAGGGGATCTTGCGGGCCATGGCAGGGTTTGCCACGCGGACGGCGCGCGACCGGGCAAAGCTAGCACCCGCAAAAAACCGGGTCAAACGCAGCGCATGCCGGCCACTCGACGCGCGAGGCCGCGGGCGAGCGCGACGGGCGACCCTCGACGCACGCGCATGCGCAGAGGCACGCGAACGATCGATGGCGCCACGGCGCATCATCGAGATCGGCAGGTGTCCGCGCCGGGCCTTTGGGTCAGGTCGGTCCAGGCACGTCAGACGTCAGCCAAGGCGAGCGTCAGGGTGGCCGATGAACCAGCGCCACAGTCGCGCGAGCCCGATGACCACCAGCACACCCCAGGGCAGTCCCGGCGCGCCGACCCAGGCGAGTAAAAACACCAATATCTCCGCGCGTACCGGGGTCTGTAGCCACGCGGGCAGCGCCAGCTCGAGCCGCGCCGCGAAGCCGTCGAGGCTCGGTAGCTCGAAGGGCGCCGGATGTTGACCGCGCAGCTCGGCGCGGGCCTGCGCGAGTGACAGCAGCGCCGCCGACCCGCCCAGCACCAGCAACACCAGATCGGCGACCCCCGTGCGCACCGGCGAGGCGACGAGGTCGTAGGTCAGCGCGGCCGCCAAAGATGCGTGGCCAAACGGCCGGATCGCCGGCGCCAGCCAGCCCGCGGATGAGGCCGTACCGGGCCGCAGCAACGCCCGCAGCTCCGGCAACAGGGCCGCGAGCTGGACCGCCACCAGCAACAGCGCCGCCGCGAGCACGAGCCCGAGCCGCGAGTCCAGCAAGGCCGGCACGCCCGCGATCGCGGCCAGCAACAGCGCGAGCAGCTCGACCCGCGCGATCGGGCGACCCCGGGCGCACAACCACCGCAGCACCGGCAGCTCGAGCCAGCCGCGCCACGGCGAGCCGGCCGCCGCAGCCATCACCGCGCCGAAGCGAGGCTCGGCCGCGACCGTCCGTACGATCAACGCCTCCACCTGCGGGCGGTCCTCGGGGTCGACCAGACGCGCCAGCTCGCCGGGCGCCGGGGCCTCCGGCGAAGCCAGCGCCTCGGCCACCGGCAGCACCG
>JAYUXQ010000643.1:0-4211 GCA_043752905.1 Nannocystis sp.
AGGGTCATCGGCTGGCCGTCGCGGGTCTTCGGGAACGACCAGGTTTTGGCCTTGTCGGTGACGCAGGTGGTCAGGCCGGGGTCGTTGACGGTGCTGGCAGACTCGGTCTTGACCGCGCTGACCTTGCCGGTGCCGTCGATCGTGAACTCGAGCATGAGCTTGCCGCCGAGGTCGGGCTTTTTCTCCTTCGCGGCGGCGAAGCAGTCGGTGACGTCGCCGGTCTTCGAGTTCACGACATCCTCGAAGACGTCGACGGTGAGGAACTCGGGCGGGCTGTCCTCCTCCGGGGCCGCGTCGCCGCCGTTGTCGTCGGCGTGGCTGATCTCGCCGCCGTCGCTGCCGTCGGGGGCCTTCGTGTCGGAGGACTTCTTGCAGGCGGCCAGGGTCAGGGCGCCCGCCGCCACGACGAGCAGGGGCCAGGAGATCGATACACGGGTCGTCATGCCGCCGGTTCTATCATGCAGCGCGGCGTCGCTGCCCACGGGCATCCCCGCACGCGATGTCGCAACACTTCGTAGATTTGCGCAGATTTGCGCAGATTTTGTTTGCGCGACATCGAACATCATCGATTTGACGGCGTGTAAACGACGTGAACCACTCGATTACCCGTAGTGTCCCGCGGTTGTTGTCCGTGGCTTTGCTGAGGCATGCTCGCGGTCCGCTGGCCCGGTCTCGCGCCAGCGCTCGCACACTCTCCTTCAGCGCCCCGGGCCTGAAGCCGCTTCACGGAGCCAGCGATGGGCCTCGAACTCAGCCTTGATGACATCCGCCGCGCGTGGGACGCCCGCGATCCGGACCTGGCCAACCTCATCGTCACGCTCGTGGCGGCACCGGAGCCGAAGCCGTCCACGCCGGTGAGAGCGGGCGCGCTGAGCTTCGCCAGCTTCACGGCGCAGCTCGGCACGGCGAAGTTTCGCAAGAGCACGCCGCAGGAGCGGGCCCGCTATCGCATCGACACGCTGCGCGCGCTCGAGGCGGCGAACGCCGAGGTCCCGCTGCCGCCACGGTTGCAGCTGCACTCGGTGATCGTCGAGCTGTGGCACAAAAACGGCGCCTACGAGCGCGCCGTGTTGCTCGAGCTGATCCGCAGGGTGCCGCTGTGCTGGGGTCCGTGGCGCGGGCTCAAGCGGGTGTTCAAGGAGGCGGAGGAGCGCGGCGACACGGAGGTCCTCGGCGCGCTCGCGGCTCGCTTCGACGCCGCCTACGCGACCAAGGCCGGCAGCTATCGCGAGATCTCGCGACGAACGATCGGGTACCTGGTGCGCCGCGCGTGGCGGTTCCTGCGGCGCCTCGGTCAGACCCTCGCGCCGGCCTACGTCGACGCGGCCGTCGACTTCCTGCGCGCGTACGACGACAGCGTCACGTTCGCGCGCACGTGGGTCTACAACCATATCTTGCAGCACGAGACGCGCAAGTATACGCGCCGTAACTTCAAGGTGCACCGATCGGACAAGCCGGCGCTGACCGAGCGGGCCTACGCGGAGCTGTGGCGCCGGACGCCGCGGCCGGTGCTCGCGCTGCTCGAGCGCGCTGCTTCGGAGCAGGTCCGCAAGTTCGCCGTGTCGGCGCTCAAGACCGACTTTCGTGCCAGCTTGCGCGAGGTCGAGGCCCCGTGGGTCGTGCGCCTGATCTCGGTGCAGTCGGCGACGGTCGACGAGTTCGTGATCTGGCTGCTGTCGAACGTGCCTCGCTTTGAACAGAGCGGGTTTCGCGAGCTCGGGCTGCACGAGCCGGTGCTGCGCCTGCTCGACTCGAGCAACGACGCGGCCCGCGTGTACGCGGCCGCGTATGCCCGCACGCACGCGCGGGACCTCGAGCTCGGTCGTCTACTGCGCCTGGCGAACAACAGCCACGCCGACGTGCGCAAGCTGGCAGCCGACCTGCTCGGCGACCGCGACCCTCGCAAGGACATCGGCCTCGACGCGTGGGGTCAGCTGCTCGGCACGCAGTACGGCCACGACCTCGCCACGACGGCGCTCCGCAAGCACTTTAGCGCGCGCGAGCTGACACCGGCGTGGTTCGCGGATCGGTTGCTGGATGAGCGTGGCAAGGTGTTCGAGTTCGCGAGCGACCTGCTGACGAAGGTGCACACGCACAAGTCGCTCGGCGCGGAGTTCTTCCGGGGTTTGCTGGATGACCCGCGGATCTCCGGGCAGGCCGCCAAGTTCGCGCTCGACGCTCTGGCCCGGTTCCCCGGCGAGGACCTCGGCAAGGAGTTCCTCGGGCGCATGGTCCTGCACCCGAACGCCCGCGCGGCGATCCTCGAGTGGATCACAGAGGAGCGGATCAAGGCCGAGGACCTCGGCGCCGAGTTCTGGCGCGCCGTGGCGTTTCGGCCCAGCTGGGACACCGACCCGTGGATCAAGGCGCTGATCGCCAGCGGCCGGCCGTGGGCGAAGGACCTCCAGTTCAGCGAGGAGCTCGCTCGCACCGCGCTCGGCTTCCTGTCCGATGTGCGTCGCTTCTCGCCGGGCGCGCTCGGCTTCGACTGGCTGATGCAGCTCGCGCTGCGGCCCGAGCCGCACTACCGCGAGTTCGCGCTCGAGTACATGACCAAGGCGCTGGTACCCGCCGACTTCGCTACTACTTCGCCGCATGGCGGGGGAGCGGAGGCGCCGAAGCCGGGCAAGGCGGCCGGGCCGAAGACGATCGACCTCGGCGGCAAGAGCTTCCTGTTCACCGGCAAGCTGGCGACGATGGTCCGCGACGAGGCGGAGGCCAAGGTCACCGGCGCGGGCGGCAAGAACTCGAGCTCGGTGACCGCGAAGCTCGACTACCTCGTGATCGGCGACGAGGGCTCGCCCCTGTACGGCGGCGGTCGCAAGGGCAGTAAGCAGGTCGCCGCGGAGAAGCTGGTCGAGAAGGGCGCGGGGATCAAGATCATCTCCGAGACCGCCTTTTTGCAGATGCTGGCTGGCGAGCAGCGCGAGTTCACGGCCGACTCGGTGACGGCCGGCTGCGATCGTCTGTGGGAGATGGCGACCGGCCCCGGCCCCGCCGATGCGCCGCAGGCGAGCTTCGCCCGCCACTACATCCGCCGGCATCACCCGGACATCAGCCTCGCGTCGACGGACCGCCCGGTCGACCCCGGCGCCGAGATCCCGACGAGCTACCTCTCGTGGGCGCGGGTCAAGCCGCTGTTGGTCGATGCGCGCGCGCCGGTGCGACAATTCGGGGTCGAGCTGGCGCGCTGGGAGCTGGCGCGCTGGGCCCCGCCGATCAACGAGATCGTCGAGGTCACGGAGGCGCCGTACCCCGAGGTCCGCGAGTTCTTCGCGAAGGCGCTGCTCGCCGACCAGTCGGTCGAGCATCGCCGCTATCGCGTCGACCCGGCCTCGCTCACGGCCTCGGCGGTGTACGGCTTCTGCGAGAGCCTGGTGTCAGAGACGCGCGGGCTCGGCATGCAGCTGATCCATCGCTATCCGCAGCTGGCGATCCCCGAGGAGCTGTTCCGCCTCAGCGAGTCGCCCGACCGCCAGGTGACGGCCTTCGTGGTGCGCACGATCTGGTCGCTGTATCGTGATCGTGGGATCACGGAGGGATGGAAGCCGACGCCGCGCGTGGTGAAGGACGCGGGCAAGCCGGGCAAGAAGGCCGAGGTGAAGGGGCCAGCCGTGCCGGTCGAGGGCACGGGGGCGCCGGTGCGACCGGACAAGCCGCCTGCGTCGGGCGAGGCGCTGCAGGCCTTCATGCGACGGATCCTGTTCTTGATCCCGCCGACCAAGTTGCCGGTCGAGGCGGCGCGCGCCGCCGAGGCGCAGGTGGAAGGCCAGCCGCAGGCGGATGAAACAAGGATCAAGCGGCGCGCGAGGCCGCTGCCGGCCCGCAAGGCCAAGCTGTCGCTGATCGAGGCGATGCGTGACCTGGCGATCGACGATCGCGGGTTCGCGGGCCAGGCCGCGCCGCTGCTGCGCGAGTTCATGGGCTCGCGTGGGGCCAGCGAGCGCGCGGCCTGCATGGTGGCGCTGGCCCGCATCGGCCGCGCTCACCCGGATCTCAAGGTGCTGACGGAGGACGCTGCCTGATGTCGACCGCGACCACGAGCGACAAGTTCACGAGCGACAAGTACACGCAGATCCGCGGCGAGCTGCGGGCCCTGCTGGCGCAGGCTAGCGATCTCTGGATCACGACCACGCACCCGCAAGGGGCCGCGACGGCGCTGTACAAGCTCAACCTCGATTCGGGCGACCTTCAAGCGTTGCCGCTCGGCG
>JAYUXQ010000644.1:0-1592 GCA_043752905.1 Nannocystis sp.
GACGTCGATGATGACTGTGACACGCTGATCGACAACGTCGACGTCGGCAAGGATGGCATCTGCGACTGCCTCGACATCGCGCTGATCGGCAACCAGGGCGCCAACCCCTCCGCCGAGTTCCAGGACTGGCTCGAGGCCCAGGGCACGCAGGTCGACCGCATCAGCACCAACCCGGCCGAGGTGCTCGACAAGGCCACGCTCAACAAGTACGACATCATCGTCCTCGACTACCTGGTCCGCAGCTACACCCCGGAGGAGCAGGCGGCGACGCAGACCTGGGTCGAGGCTGGCGGCGGCATGATGGCGATGACCGGCTTCACGAACGTGCAGTTCGTCGCCGACCGCCCCAACTCGCTGTTCAAGCCGATGGGCCTGACCTACAACACGAGCAAGGGCTTCTTCAGCGGTCCGGTCACCAGCTTCGCGGCGCACGAGATCACCAAGGACCTGACCTCGATCTCGTTCTACGGCGGCCTGTTCGTCGACATCGTCGAGGACGGCGTCGGCGTCAACAAGATCATCATGACCCTGCCACAGGGCCCCGTCGGCGTGGTCCAGGACCGCGGCGCCGGTCGCCTGTTCATGTTCGGCGACGAGTGGATCGAGTTCGACTCGGAGTGGAAGAACATCCCCCAGATCAAGCAGTTCTGGGTGCAGACGCTGTCGTTCCTCGAGCCGAAGGAGTCCTGCCAGGTCCCGCAGTGAAGTCGTGGTGAGCGGAGCGTCGCGAGGACGCTCCGCTCGCCGCGACGGCTCAGCTGCGACGACGGCGGGCCAGCAGCAGGCCGCCGAGCGCCAGCAGCCAGGCGCCGCCGGTCGAGGGCTCGCTGCGGCAGCCGCAACCCTCGTCGTCGATATGGCCGCCCGAGCCCGAGTACTCGCCGCCGGTGGTGTCCTCACCGGTCGCGCCGCCGGTCGTCGGCGTCTCGCCGGTCGCGCCGTTGGTGGTCGGCGTCTCGCCGGTCTCGCCCGTCGCGTTGGTGGTCACGTCGGTCGTCGCGCCGGTGGTCAGGTCGGCGCCGGTGTCCGTGTCGGCGCCGGTGTCCGTGTCGGTGTCGGTGTCGCCGCCGCCGATCGCTACCTGCTCGCTGCACACCGCGTTGCCGGCGACATCGGTGGCGCAGACGGCCGCCGCCTTGAACTCGCTCCCCTGGCCGACGTCGTACGAGCCGCGCCACAGGGCCTCGCCGTACCAGGTCAGAGGCTGACTCTCCTCGTTGCCGTCCTCATAGACCACGAGCGTGACCTCGGTGAAGTCGTGCGGCATGACGGGGGACTTGTTGTCGTGGATGCGGGCGCGGGCGGACACGATCGTGCCGTCGACGGTGATGTCGACGAGCGAGAGCTTCGGCGCGGCGGTGTCGACCGGCACGTCGACGCCGAGGAACACGCGGTCGGCGTTCTCGGGCCACTCGCCCTCCGCGAACACGACGTCGATCTTCTTGTCGCCGTCGAGGTCGGCGACGGCGATGCCGAGGCTGCCGCTGCTGTCCGCCGGGGTGAAGGCGGTGGCCTCGACCGTGAGCGCGCCCTTGCCGTCGTTGACCAGCAGGCGGTCGTCGTTGCCGAACAGGCCGCAGATGACGAAGTCG
>JAYUXQ010000645.1:0-4209 GCA_043752905.1 Nannocystis sp.
TGACGGCGCCGGTGAAGCCGCGCATCAGGGCGCGGACGATCGGGTTGGGGGCCCCGTATTTGTCGTAGACGTTGCCGACGATGTTGCCGGCGTCGACCCGCGGCGGGCTCATGCGGGGTCTCCGGTCGCGGCGCTCGCGGCGTTCCACGCGGGGTCCCCGGGGGAGCCGACTGCGATCACAGGTGGTGTGATCGCGGTGCTCCACGCGGTCGCGGTGGTGCGCACGAGGCCGGGCACGCGCGGGCCGTCGGTGAGCACGGTGATCGCTGTTACCAATTCCCGCACGTGTACGAGCACCTGTTCGTTGAGGCGGCGGTTGGCGGCGATGAGGTCGCCGAGCAGGGCCATGAGGCCGACCAGGAAGGCGAGCACGACGGCGCCGACTCCGACCAGCAGCGACTCGGTGTGGCCGCTCTCTTGCGGCCAGCGCACGACATAAAAATACGCGAAGCGCCCGCCGAGGCCGAGCCCGAGCAGCAGCAGCAGGGCGGCGACGAACCCGAAGGTCTGGACCGGCCAGTACATGCTGTACGACTGGACGATGACGGCGCCGTTGCGGCGCACGTAGCCACCGAGCGAGCGGAACAGCCGCGACTCGCGGGTGTGCGGGTTGCACTCGATCGCGACGTTCTCGATCGCGAGGCCGGCGTGTCCGGCCTGAATGATCGTCTCCAGGGTATAGGTGAAGCGGTTGTGGACGAACAGGGTCATCGCGGCCTTGCGGCCGATCGCCCGGAAGCCGCTGGTCGCGTCGCGCACGGCGGTGCCGCTGGCCCGGCGCACGACGTTGGACCCCCAGCGCTGCAGCAGGCGCTTGGTCCACGAGAAGTGGGCGAGCTGGTCAGTGCGGCGGTCGCCGACGACGATGTCCGCGCGACCGGCGAGGATCGGCGCGACCAGGCGCGCGATGTCCTGGCCGCGGTATTGATTATCGGCATCGGTGTTGACGATGATGTCGGCGCCGAGGCGCAGGCAGGCGTCGACGCCGGCCGCGTAGGCGACGGCGAGGCCGCGGTGCCGGGGGAACCTGAGCACGTGGTGCACGCCGAGCTGCTCGGCGTGGTCGGCGGTGCCGTCCGTGCTGCCGTCGTCGACGACGAGGACCTCGATGCTGTCGACGCCCGGGATGGCGCGCGGGAGGTCGGCGAAGGTCGCCCCGAGGTGGTCCCGCTCGTTGAGGCAGGGGATCTGGATGAGGAGCTTCACGGCCGCGAAGACGACGCTTGTACCACGCCGCCGACGGCCATGGCAGCCGCGATCTCGACGGTCCGGAAGTGGATGTCGACGATGTCGTCGATGTCCCGGGCGTAGCCGCCGGCCATGGTGATGGCGACCGGCAGACCGGCGTCGCGACATGTCGCAAGGACCAGCTCGTCGCGGCGCGCGAGGCCCTGCTTGCTCAGGGCGAGGCGGCCGAGGCGGTCGCCGGCGAACGGGTCGGCGCCGGCGAGGAAGATCGCCAGCTCGGCCCGCGAGCGCTCGAGCGCCTGCGCGAGACCCTCGGCGAGCGCGACGAGGTAGTCGTCGTCGCCGGTGCCGTCGGGCAGGTGAATGTCGAGGTCGCTGCGCTGCTTAATGAACGGGAAGTTGCGCGCGCCGTGGATCGAGAGGGTGAACACGCTCGGGTCGTCGGCGAGGATCGCAGCGGTGCCGTCGCCCTGGTGGACGTCGCAGTCGATGACGACGACCTGACCCGCGCGACCCTCGGCCTGCATCACGCGGGCCGCGACGGCGCTGTCGTTGAACACGCAGTAGCCCCCGGCGCGCCCGGCGAAGGCGTGGTGGGTGCCGCCGGCGAGGTTGACGGCGAGGCCCTCGTCGAGCGCCGCACGACACGCCGCGATCGTCGCGCCGGTGGACCGCAGCGAGCGCTCGACCATCGCCGGGCTCCACGGGAAGCCGAGCTCGCGCAGCTCTTTTTCCGTGAGGGTGCCGGCGTGCACGCGCTCGACGTAGTCGTCGGCGTGCGCGAGCGCCAGCTGCTCGCGGGTCGCGGCCGGCGGGATATGCAGGGTACCGAGGCCGGCCGCCTCGACGCGGTTCCGCAGCCGGGCGTACTTGTCCATCGGGAACCGGTGGCCGGGCGGCAGCGGCAGCACGAAGGCATCGGTGGCGAAGATCTGCACGGGACGCGCCGGCCTGCGGGCGAGGGAGACAGCGGCAAGGATGGCAGCAAAGCCGGCGCGGGCCAAACCGCGCGCGGCGCGCGAGCGACATCGTGGGCGCGGCGGGGTAGGCTTTCGCGCATGGCGGCGATCGACTCGCTCCTCAAGCTGGTGGAGGCCCAAAAGGCCGACGCTCTCATCGTCGCGTCCGAGCGCGTGCCCCTGCTCAAGAAGGCGGGGGCCGACGTGGCGCTGTCGATGCCGAAGATCGGCCACGACATGGTGTCGGTGTTCCTCGAGGACCTCGTCGACGCCGATCAGCTCGCAGCGTTACATCAGGACGGCTCGCTGCGGATCAATCACAGCATCGGCGAGCAGCTGTTCTCGGCCGAGCTGCGCAGCGAGAACGGGCGCTACCACCTCGCGTTCTATTTGCAGCGCGCGGGCCAGCCCGCGGCTCCCCGGCGCGGCACCGGGGCGCCCGCGGGTCGACCGATGACCGGCCCGCAGCCGATCCGCAGCCGTGACCCCGGCCTGCCGGGCGCGCCGCCGCCGATGCCCGCGCCGACCGCTGCGCCGATGAGCACCTCGGCGCCACCGCTGCCATCGACCTCGCACCCGCCGTCGACCGCGCCACCGCGAGCTGTCCCTTCGGACATGCCGGCGCGGCCTGTCCCTTCGGACAGCCCGCGCCTGCGCTCCCCGGAGCCCGGCGGTTACCGCGAGGCGGCGGCGAACGCTGGTGACCTGATCGAGCTCGCGCTGCAGGCCCACCGCGACGGCGCCTCGGACCTGCTGTTATCGACCGGTCTGCCGGCGCGGCTGCGCCTGGGTGGCACGTTGCGCGAGACGGGCCTGGTGTGCGACGCCGAGCAGATCCTCGCGCTCGCGGCGATGGGGTGGAGCGCGGAGCGGCGCGAGGAGTTCGAGCGCAGCGGTAGCGTCGACCTGGCGCTCGACCTGGCCCCGGGGCCAGGTGCCCGCCCGCTGCGCTTTCGCGTCAATTTGTTTCGGCAGCAGCGCGGCCTCGCGGCGTCGATCCGGCCGGTGCGCTCGGAGGTGCCGGCGCTGGCGCAGCTCGGGCTGCCGGAGGACTTCAAGGCGCTCGTGCAGTACCCCTCGGGTCTGGTGTTGATGACCGGCCCGACCGGCTCGGGCAAGTCGACGACGCTCGCCTCGCTGATCGAGCACGTCAACCAAACATCGGCGAAGCACGTGCTGACGCTCGAGGACCCGGTCGAGCTGCAGTACACCAGTAAGCGGTCGATCATTCATCAGCGCGAGGTCGGCACGGACGTCGAGAGCTTCGCCTCGGGCCTGCGCGCCGCGCTGCGCGAGGACCCGGACATCATCCTTGTCGGCGAGATGCGCGACCAGGACACGATCGCGGCGGCATTGACCGCGGCCGAGACCGGCCACCTGGTGCTCTCGACCCTGCACAGCGCCAGCGCCGGCATGGCGATCGACCGCATCATCGACGTGTTCCCGGGACCCAAGCAGCCGCAGGTCCGCCTGCAACTCGCGGGCGTGCTGCGAGCGATCGTCACCCAGGTGCTGCTGCCGTCGCGCGGGCTCGACCGCGTGCCCGCGTATGAAAAAATGATCGTGACAGCGGCGGTCGCCAGCCAGATCCGTGAGGGACGCGCGCACCAGATCGCCAACCAGATCCAGACCGGACGCGCCGAGGGCATGCTCTCGCTCGAGCAGTCGCTGCTCGCGTTGCTGCGCGCCGGGAAGATCAACATCGAGGCCGCGATGGACGTCGCACCCGACCCGGACAGCCTGCGGCGGGCCCATCGAGGGTGAAACATGGCCAGGGAGTGCGTCGCGCGCGGGCGGAGGCCGGTCGAGCGGGCCGGAGAGATCGAGGATGTCTGGAGGACGTGCGGCGCGGCCGTGTGTACCGGGACGGTGTGGGCGAGGCTGTGATGGCGTGGCGTCGTCTTCTGGTCTGGCCGGCCGGACTGGCGATCGCGGCGGTCGCCGTGATGCACCTGCGGGCGTGGCGGTTCGTCAGCGATGACGCGTACATCTCGTTTCGCTTCGCGCGCAACCTCGCCGAGCACGGGACCCTCGCGTACAACGTCGCGGCGCCGCGGGAGGT
>JAYUXQ010000646.1:0-4209 GCA_043752905.1 Nannocystis sp.
CTGGAGAACGCGGCGAGGTCGACGAACACGGGGTAGTGGGCGTCGCTGTCGTGGTAGCCCGCGGGGAGGTAGACGAGGGTGGTGCGCGTGGCGGGGTCGCCGAGGAGGTTGTCACGCAGGGCGGCGGACTCGATCGTGAGGCTGACGAGCTCGCCGCGCGGCCGGGTGAACGTGTGGACAGGCATCGCGGCGAGCCTAGCCTCACGCGGCGACGGGCTCAAGGCGCAGGGGTTTGTGGGTATGCTCCGCGCGATGAGGCAGGCAGACAACGACGTGTGGACCGGGGGGCTGGTCGACGACCTCTCGAAGACGCTGCTCAGCGAGGCGGAGATCCAGCAGCGGGTGCAAGGGCTCGGGCGTCAGTTGATGACCGACTACGCGGACAAGGACCCGCTGCTGGTCGGCATCCTCAGCGGCAGCTTCCCGTTCATCGCGGACCTGGTGCGCGTGGTGAACCTTCCGCTGGCGGTCGACTTCATGGCGGTGTCCTCGTACGGCGACCGCACGTCCTCGTCGGGTGTGGTTCGGATCCTCAAGGACCTCAACAGCTCGATCGCCGGGCGCCACGTGATCGTCGTCGAGGACATCGTCGACACCGGGCTGACCCTCGACTACCTGTATCAGAACCTCCAGACCCGGCACCCCGCGTCGCTCAAGGTGTGCGCGCTGCTCGACAAGAAGGAGGCCCGCAAGCGCGAGGTCGAGGTCGCGTACGTCGGCTTCGAGTGCCCCAACGAGTTCGTGGTCGGCTACGGCCTCGACTACCGCGGTCGCTATCGCAACCTGCCGTTCATCGGGGTGCTGAGGCCCGAGGTCTATCAGGGGGGCGAGTGAACGTGTCCAAGCTGTCGCTGGCCTTGATTGAAAAGCTGCCAAAGACCGACCTGCACGTGCACCTCGACGGCTCGATGCGGGTCGAGACCCTCATCGAGCTGGCGAAGGCGCAGGGCGTGCCGCTGCCGGCCAGCACGCCCGAGGGCATGAAGGAGGCGATGGGCCTCGGTCGCAACACCGGTAGCCTCGTCGAGTACCTCAAGGCCTTCGACCTGACGTTGCAGGTGTTGCAAGATGAAGAGTCGCTGTACCGCGTCGCCTACGAGCTGGCGGTCGACTGCGCGGCGGAGAACGTGCGCTACATGGAGGTGCGCTACTCGCCGATGTTGCACACGCGGCGCAAGCTCAAGCTGACCAAGGTGGTCGAGACGGTGCTGCGCGGATTGCATGACGCGCAGGCTGACCACAACATCGAGAGCAACCTGATCGTGTGTGGGATCCGGAATATTTCGCCGGAGTCGTCGATGCGGATGGCGGAGCTGGTGGTCGCGTACAAGAACCGCGGCGTGGTCGGCTTCGACCTCGCCGGCGCCGAGTACGACTATCCGCCCAAGGACCACCAGGAGGCGTTCGCGCTGGTCCGGCAGAACAACATCAACGTGACGATCCACGCCGGCGAGGCCTACGGCCCGGCGTCGATCGCCCAGGCGCTGCACGTGTGCGGGGCGCATCGCATCGGCCACGGCTGCCGACTGCGCGAGGACGGCGACCTGCTGCGCTACGTCGTCGACCACCGCATCCCGCTCGAGTGCTGCCCGTCGTCCAACGTGCAGACCGGCGCGGTGCCCAGCATCGCCGAGCACCCGCTGCGCCTGTACTTCAACCTCGGCGCGCGCATCACCGTCAACACCGATAACCGCCTGATCACCGATACCACCGTGTCGCGCGAGCTGCACCATATCCACACGCAGCTCGACTTCGACTGGACCGAGCTGCGTCAGGTAATTTTAAATGGTTTCAAGAGCGCATTCTTGCCGTATCACGAGAAGCGCCGGTTCATGCGCGCGATCTCGGCGGAGCTCGACGAGTTCGCCAGAGGGCTCGAACAGCTCGATCAGGCGCCCGCGGCCTGATCGGTATCGGCGGACGACGCGCTCGAAGGGCGCCGCATCGTGCATCGCGCATCGCGCATCGCGCGTCGGCGGAGCCGGCCCTCGTCGCGTGTCACGAGCCCTGCCAGGCCCGTAGCCGGACTCCGAAGCCTGTTGCGTGGTGAACAGGCGGTCCTGGCCGAGCGCGACGGCGAACAGGCTGTCCCAGCTCGGACGAGTTACGACCTGAGTCACGCCTCGCGCCGCTTCAGTACTTGTTGCGGTCGTTGGGTTTGCCGTCCGTCAGGATGGCTTCGTTCTTCTTCTCGATGAACTGGATGATGTTGTCGGCGACGTCGACCTCGGAGGTTTTTTCGATGCCTTCGAGGCCTGGAGAGGAGTTGACCTCCATGACGACGGGGCCGTGGTTGGAGCGGAGGATGTCGACGCCGGCGATCTTGAGGCCGAGGATCTGGGCGGCGCGGACGGCGGTGCTGCGCTCCTCGGGGGACAGCTTGATCTTCTCCGCGCGGCCGCCCCGGTGGAGGTTGGAGCGGAACTCGCCGGCGGCGCCCTGGCGCTTCATGGCCGCGATGACGCGGTCGCCGACGACGAAGGCGCGGATGTCGGCGCCCTCGGCCTCCTTGATGAACTCCTGGACGAGGATGTTGACGTCGAGGCCGCGAAACGCCTCGATGACGGAGGTGGCGGCCTGCTTGGTCTCCGCGAGGACGACGCCGATGCCCTGGGTGCCCTCGAGCAGCTTGACCACCAACGGTGCGCCGCCGACGACGTCGACGAGGCCGTCGATGTCTTTGATCGAGTGGGCGAAGCCGGTGACGGGCAGGCCGATGCCCTTGGCGGCGAGGATCTGCATACAGCGCAGCTTGTCGCGCGAGCGCGAGATGGCGATCGAGCTATTGGGGGAGAACACGCCGATCATCTCGAACTGGCGCACGACGGCGGTCCCATAAAAAGTGTTCGAGGCGCCGATGCGGGGGATGACGGCGTCGAAGCCCTCGAGCTTCCGGCCCTGGTAGGCGACCTGCGGCTTGTGCGAGGTGATGTTCATGTAACAGCGCAGGTAGTCGATGACGAGGACTTCATGGCCCCGCTTCTGCGCCGCCTCTTTGAGTCGGGAGGTCGAGTACAGCGACGCCTTGCGGGACAAGATGCCGATCTTCATGTGGTTCTCTGCTTGCGGGGCCGGGCGAAGCTGGCGCGACGGCCCCCACATCGGTAGGAGCCGCCGGGATCGACGATGAAGCGGCGACGGATCGCCTCACGGCCGAGGAGCATGCGAAAGCCGAGGAGCGCGCGGTCGGTCAGCGTGAACTCGGCCTCGAAGGTCTGACCGCCCAGCTCGATCCGCGTGCGCACGACCGGCCGCATCTCGGCGATGCCGCTCGAGCTGCGGACCAGTCGTTCATCGACGAGGTCGGCCTCGGCGGTGACCGCGGCGAGGTCGTCGCGCTGATGCGGGTGGACCTGGAAGCGGACGCGCTCGTGCTCGACGCGCTCGACCGCGAAGGCATGCAGCGCGGAGGTGCGAGCGCCGGTGTCGACCTTGGCTTTGAGCGTGGCGATGCCGAGGTCCGGCAGGCACACCCACTCGCGCCAGCCGATCACCACGAGGGCGTCGCTCTCTCCCAGCATCGTGGCCATCGGGTCTTGGTCAGGGCCCGAAGGGGGCGCCGTGGTTTTAACCTTGCGCTCAAACGCCGGACAGGGTCAAGCAGGGCCGGCGCGCCAGGTCGCGCGCGTGCGCTGGTTCCGCCATGGTGCGAAGAATGCGCGTGCTCGGCCCGCGGACATGAAGAGGCCGACCATGGGCCCGGAAGGGCGCCGTGGTCGGCCGATTCATTCGCGCGGAAGCGTGGCTTTAGTTGTTGCTCAGCTGCGTATAGACGGTGTGCGGCTTGCAACCCGGGTCGGGCTCCGCGATGTCGTCGACGACGCCGGGGATCTCGGTGTGCGTGTGCCACGGAGCCCAGAGGGCTCTCGGACCGGCGAACCCGGACTCGCTGGCGTCGGCCGTGGCCGCGGGGGCGGTCAGGTCGTCCGGGCGACCCGCGGGGTCAGGGTCGGCGGGGTGCAGCGGCGTGGCGAGGTCCTGGTGGGGACGGTCGACCGAGTGCTCGAGGTCGGCATCGTCCTTGAAAGCGGCGAGCTCGTCGAGCTCCTCCTCGGACATCGCGTCGAGCTCCTCGGACGACAGACCCAGCGCCTCGGACTCCTCGCCGTCGCAGCCCGGCAGGAAGGCGGCGGTCAGGACGAGCATGGAGAGGGAGCGAAGGGTGTTGCGGATGGAGAGCGTCATGGCGAAGGTCCTTGCGAAAGGTTG
>JAYUXQ010000647.1:0-10302 GCA_043752905.1 Nannocystis sp.
CGAGTTCCAGCGCCGCGCCCACTATGCCCTCGCGACTGTCAGCGTCTCGCAGGCGTGGTTCACCGGCGGGCTCGACCTCGGCTGGGCTCGCGGGCGCGAGAGGATCGAATTTCTGACTACCGAGGACGTCGCCGCGGGCCGCTCCTACGCCGTGCACAACCGCCTCGGCGGCGGGCTACACCTGCGCTTCGGGACCCGCAGGATCGGCGCGACGGCGCAGGTGATGACGGCGGTGTGCACGATCGACTGCACCGCGGGGGTGCTGCCGTACACCAGCGCGGAGCTGGTGCTCGACCTGCGCTTTGGTCTGTTCGAGATGCGTCGGCGCGGCGGCTGGTGGCAGCTGTGACATGCTGCTTCATCATCGCGCTGACAAGCGCGGCACCGCGGCCCGCAAGGCGCGTGTGATCGGGTGCTGCGGCGACGTCAGCAGCTCGACCGTCGGACCGCGCTCGACCACCGCGCCCTGATGCAGCACGATCACCTCGTCGACCGTACCTGGCAAGAGGGACAGGTCGTGGGTGATCAGCAGCAGGCCGAGGCCGCCGCGTCGCAGGTCTCGTAATAGATCGACGAGACCCCACGCGACCGGGCGATCGACGGCGCTGGTGATCTCGTCGGCGATGAGGATCGCAGGCTCGCTCGCCAGCGCGCGGGCCAGCGCGACCCGCTGGCGCTGCCCGCCGCTCAGGCTGCCCGGCAGACGCCGCGCCAGCGAGGGGTCGAGCGCGACGCGGCGCAGCAGCGTGTGCAGGCCGGCGTCGTCGGCCCGCCAGCGCGGCAGCCCGGCGAGCACCCGCACCTCGTCGATCGCATCATGGACCGACAGGTACGGGTCGAGCGCGGTCGAGGGGTCTTGCCAGCACAGCTGCACGGCGCGCCGCAGCGGTCGCCAGGCCTCTCGTTCCGCGCCGATCAGCTCGACCCCGGCGAAGCGCAGCGAGCCCGAGAGCGCCCGCTCGAGCCCGACGAGCGCGCGGGCCAGCGCCGACTTGCCAGCGCCGGATGGACCGACGACCGCGACCGCCGAGCCCGGCCCGATCTCGAGGTCGATCGCCTCGACGACCGCGCGACCGCCGAGCGCCACCCCGAGGCTGCGGGCCGAGAGCACGGCGGGTATGTCCTTCACGACATGTCCTCCTGGCCAGGCGCGTCGACCAGCTGCCACAGGTCGTCGGCGCGGCGGGCCGCGGCGACCAGGGCCCGCGTCGTAAAGTGTGCCGGCTGGGCGACGATCGCCGCCATCGTACCTGCCTCGACGATGCAGCCGCTGTCCATCACGACCGCGTGCCGGCACACGCGGGCCGCGAGGGCCAGGTCGTGGGTCACGAACACGAGCTCGACGCTGCGCGCCGCGCAGGTCGTCTGCATCACCGTGATCGCCTGCATCTGCGCGAGGTTGTCGAGCGCTGCGGTCGGCTCGTCGACCAGCAACACGGCAGGGCGACACGCCAGCGCCAGCGCCAGCGCGACCCGCTGCGCCTGGCCGCCGCTGATCTCGTGCGGGTATCGGGGCAGCAGGTCCGGCCGCAGCCCGACCAGCTCGAGCAGACCCTCGGGCGCATCGTCGCGATTCGCGTGCACCTTTAACAATTCCCGCAGCTGGGCGGCCACCGTGCGCACCGGGTCGAGGCTCGCGGCCGCGTCCTGCGGCAGCGAGGTCAGTCCGCGGCCACGCAGCGCCGCCAGGGCCCGGCTGTCGGACAGGGCCACCGGCGGCCCATCGTTCAAGTGCAGCTCCCCGCGCACGCGGGCGCCCGCGGGCGCGAGGCCAAGGAGACAGCGCAGCGTCAGGCTCTTGCCGGCGCCCGAGGGTCCGAGCAGCGCGAGCGGTCCATCGCTCGCCTCGAAGCCGACGTCGATCAGCAGGGCCCGGGGTCCGAGCACGCAGCCGAGGTCGACGACTCGCATGTGTCACGAGGGTAACACCCCGGCGGCCGGCGCATACGGCCAGCCAAGGCTCCGCGTCACCTGGCTGTGACGCGTTTGCGACCGCGACGTCATGTACGGCCGAAATCGATGTCACGCAAACGGAACACCCGTGCCATCGCCGTGCAAACGCTGTCTTCCATTCTCGCCGGCGAACCGATGTTCCACGGCTTCGATCATGTGACCCGCGACCAGGTGCTCGAGCGCCGCAACGGGCGTTCGCTCGTGATCGCGTCGCTGAGCTACCTGGTGTTGTTCGGCTCGTGGATCGCGCTCGACCGCAGCAAGGAGCCGCAGGTCGAGGTCATGCTCGAGCCCGAGATCAAGGACTTCGCCGTGCAGGAGGAGCCCGAGCCCGAGGTCGAGGAGGAGCCGCCTCCGCCCCCGCCGGACATCGCTCCCAAGCCGCAGGTCCAGGCGCCCAGGCCCAAGCCGCGCCCGGATGTCCCCAAAAACATCCCCGAGGGTCCGCCGCCGGAGCAGGAGCGACCTGCTGGCGACAAGAACTTCGGGACAGGTCAGGGCATCGGCACCGGCGCTGCGAAACCCAAGGTCGACAAGCCGCCCCCGCCCAAGCCCGAGGTCAAGAAACCGCCGCCCAAGCCCGCGGCCGAGCCGATCGACCCCGAGAAGCCCGTCGATCGCCCCGAGAAGGCCAGCGTGCCCGTCGCCGACGCCGGCAACAAACCCCCGGCGTATCCCGGCGCGCTGCGTGACGGCGGTGTCGAGGGCGAGGTCGTCGTCAAGCTGCACGTGCACCGCGACGGCACCGTCAAGGGCGCCAAGATCCTGCGGTCCACCAACACGGCGACCGGCGAAGAAGAGAAGACCGCCGCCGACAAGGCGTTCAAGGCGGCCGTCATCGCCGCGATCAAGGCCTGGAAGTACACGCCCTCGAAGCTCGACGGCACGCCGATCTCCGTGTGGATCATCGTCAACTTCCCCTTCAAGCTCACCGCCGGCTGAGGCGGGGAAACCACTGTCATGGAACTCTCTCTCCTCGAAATTTGGCACAGCATGGGCCTCATGGCCCGCTTCGTGGCGATCGCGCTGGTCGTGATGGGCTTCCTCAGCCTGTTCGTCGTCTTCGAGCGCCTGCTCGTGTTGATGCGGACCAGCGGCGAGTCGTTGACCTTCGCCCACAAGGCGCGGCTGCTGCTCGACGCCGGTGAGGCCAACCCGCTGCGGGACCTCGCGCGCGGCTTCCCGCGCAACCCGCTGGCCCGCCTCACCGTCATCGGTCTCGACACCTACGAGGCCAACCTCGAGGGCAAGGACCCGATCGAGCTGACGCGCCGCGAACTGGTCCGCAAGCTCGAGGTGTTCAGCGCCGAGGCCCGCCGTGGCATGGGCATGCTCGCCTCGATCGGCTCCACCGCGCCCTTCATCGGCCTGTTCGGCACCGTCATCGGCATCATCACCGCGTTCCAGGGCATCGCCTCCGCGGGCGGCGGCGGCCTGGGTGCCGTCTCCGGCGGCATCGCCGAGGCGCTGATCGTCACCGCGGTCGGCCTCGTCGTGGCGATCGCATCGGTGCTGTTTTACAACTACCTCTCGGGCCGCTTCGACCGCCTCGACATGCAGATGCAGCACGCCGCCGGCGAGCTCGTCGACTATCTGGAGGGCGCCAATGGGGGCGGCAGTTCAAACCAGTAGCAAGGGCAAGGGCGTCAAGCCCAACATCAACGTCACGCCCCTGGTGGATGTCGTGCTGGTGCTGCTGATCATCTTCATGGTCATCATCCCGAACATGCAGGACGGCAAGCCGATCGAGATGATCAACGTCTTTCATGCGGATGAGGGCGAAGAGAAGGATGAGCCCTTGACGATCACGATCGACCGCGACGAGCACTATCTCGTCGAGGACCGCGAGCTCTCGCGCGCGAGCGTCGTCGCCGAGCTGCGCGAGGTCCACGCCCGCAGCGCCCGCCGCAAGCTCCTGATCCGCGCCGACGCCCGATTGCCCTACGCGAAAGTCCGGGAATTTTTCAAAGAGGTTCAGGACATCGGCTTTGGCGGCGTGTCCCTCGCCGTCGGCACCCAGCGCAAGTGGGAGCCCGCTGCGGGCGCCCCGGAGGTGCAGTAGTCATGGCGGTCCAGCTCGGTGGAAATTTTAAAAAGCTCCGGATCCAGCCCGAGATGAACGTGACGCCGCTGGTCGACGTCGTGCTCGTGCTGCTGATCATCTTCATGGTGCTCGCGCCAGTGGTCAGCAAGAGCTTCTGGGTCCGCCTCCCGCCCCGGGACGACACGGAGGCGCAGCTCGACGCCGCCAACGACCCCGACCGGCCGCTGGTGCTCACGGTCGCGGCCGACGGCACCACGCTCATCAACAAGATCGAGGTCGATCGCGCCGAGCTGCCACGCAAGCTGATCCGCATGCTCAACGCGCGCCCCGACAACACCCTTTATCTCGATGGCGCCGACGAGGCCCAATTCGGTCACGTGCTCGGCGCCGTCGATCTCGCAAAAGAGGCCCAGGCGCATCCCATCGTGTTCCTCACGAACAAGATGCAGTGAAGCCGCTGGCCGCTGCCGGCCTCCCTTTCCTCGAAGCGCTGAGATCGAAAAATCATGTCCTTGCTCGACTGCAAGAGCCCGACGCTGCTGGCCGCGCTGGCAACGATCGGGATCGGTGTATCTGAAACCCAGGCTGCCGGCCCACGCGACTACGAAGGTCCGCAGGGCTGGAGCGTCGACGGCGAGGCCGCGCCGACCCCCGACGCGCCGACCCCCGTCGCACCCACCCCCACTGCGCCGACCACTGCGCCGACCACCGCGCCGACGACCCCGGATGCGCCGACCTCCGACGGTGGATTCCCCGTCGAGGATCAGGCGCCCGTCGAGCCCGCCGCGCCGCCTGCCGCACCTCCCCCGGAGGAGGACACGGGCTGCGCCGACGGTGACTTCTGCGTCGAGGATCTGACGGACGACGCCGACGCGCTGGCAAAGGAGACGGCGCCGAAGGCCACGCCGAAGCCGGTGGGCCCGGTCGGCACGATCTCCGGGCGGCTCCTCGATGCGGTCAGTGGTTCGCCGCTGATCGGCGTCAACATCACCGTCCCCGGCACAAATTATAAAACGAAGACCGACGTCGACGGCCGCTACGTGCTCCCGGTGCCACCGGGCACGTATCAGGTGCGGGTCTGGTACGACGCTTACGAGGGCATGACGATCTCCGGCGTCGTCGTCGCGACCGACGCTCTGGTGAACATCAACCGCGAGCTCAAGCCGATCGCCGGCATGACGCAGACGGTGGCTGTCACCGCCGAGATCAACAAGGAGAGCGCCGCCGGCAAGCTGGTCGAGCGCAAGAAGTCGGTCGCCGCGCGCGACATGATGAGCCGCGACGACATCCGCAAGTCCGGTGGCGGCGCGACCTCGGCGGTGGCGCGGCGCATCGTCGGCAGCACGATCGTCGGAGACCGCTTCCTGTTCGTGCGCGGCCTCGGGCACCGCTACGGCAACACCCTGTTCGATGGGGCCCGCCTGCCGAGCCCCGACCCGAACCTGCGCACGGTCCCGCTCGACATCTTCCCGTCGGGCGCGCTGTCGGCGATCAACGTGCAGAAGACGGCGACGCCGGACGTCCCGGCCGACTTCGCTGGCGCCTCGGTCCAGCTCGAGAGCCGCGAGACCCCCGAGAAGTGGTCGTTCACGCTCGACGCCCGCTTCGGCGTCAACACGGCGACCAGCTTCCGGCCGGGCCTGCGCGGTGATCACTTCGCGGGCGACAATTTTACGACCGGCAACCTGCCCCGCGACCTCCCGGGTCTCTACAACACCAGCGTCCCGATCGGTCCGACCACGACCATCGGCGGCAAGCAGGCGTTCACGCCGGCGCAGCTGGAAAAATTCGGCGAGTCCTTGCCCTCGCTCAACACCGCGGTCGGCCGTTACACCGCGCTGCCGAACTTCGCGGGCGGCCTGCAGCTCGGCAACACTTTTAAACCCTGGGGCACGCGCCTCGGCTTCCTGGCCGCGGCGAACTACGCCAACTCGACGCAGACCCTGCAAGAGACGCACCGGATCTACAACACCACCCAGCCGGGCGGTGATGGTGCCTACGAGCTCAACACGCGCAACCCCGACGTCGACCTCCAGGGCACGAAGACCACGCAGAACGTCCAGATGTCGGCGCTCGGCCTGATCAAGTGGAAGCTCGACGAGCACAACCGCATCGGCCTGACGACGTTGTATACGCGCGATGCCGACAACGAGTCGCGCGTGCTCGAGGGCCGGCTGCGTACCACCTGCGGCGAGCAGTTCTACTGCCGCAACACTCGTCTGCGTTACATCATGCGCTCGGTGCTGTTCACCCGCCTCGGCGGCAAGCACGAGATCCCCGCGGCCAAGGGCTTCACGGTCGAGTGGTTCGGGTCCTACGCGCAGGCGCGCCAGGACGACCCGCTGCTGCGCGAGATGTTGTTCAACCGCGCCAGCGACTCCAGCGCGGGCGACAGCAACTACAACGTCGACGCCAACGAGTCCGGCAAGTTCCAATTCTTCAAGCTGCTCGACCACGCCGGCAGCGGCGCGCTCGACTTCACGGTGCCCTTCAAACAATGGGGCCAGCTGGAGTCGCGGTTCAAGTTCGGCGCGTGGGCGGAGGCCAAGCGCCGCACCTTCGGCGTGCGCACCTTCGACTTCGAGCCGCGCGGCTGGCAGGCCGCGCTGCCGGCCGGCACCGGCAACATCCTCAACGCCGACACCGTCGGCGGCGGCGAGCCTGGCCGCGCGAGCGAGCCCTTCGTCATCAACGATGTCACCCGCCCGAATGGTCAGGACGGCTACTCGGCGCGCCAGGAGGTGTACGCGGGCTACGCGATGCTCGACCTGCCGCTGGTCCGCTGGGCGCGGCTGGTCGGCGGGGCGCGCTTCGAGGCCAACAACATCCGCGTCGCGCCATTTGACACCTTCGGTAAGGCGGTGGGTTCGACGAGCGCGACGATCCGCACCAACAACGTGCTGCCCTCGGTGAGCCTGATCTTCGCGGCGCGCAAGGACATGAACGTTCGCCTGGTCGGGGCCGAGACGGTCGCGCGACCGGAGTTTCGCGAGCTCGCGCCGTTCCTGTTCACCGACTTCGCCGGCGGTTTCACCGTGCAGGGCAACAACAAGCTGACCGCGACCAAGATCTGGAACGCCGACCTGCGCTGGGAGTGGTTCCCGAGCGCCAACGAGGTCCTCGCGGTCAGCGTGTTCTACAAGCACTTCGACGCGCCGATCGAGCGCATCATCATCACCAACCCGCGGCTCCAGACGTACACCAACGCCCGCTTCGCCAACAACGTCGGCGCCGAGCTCGAGGCGCGCAAGAACCTCGAGTTCATGCACAAGTCGATGCGCGACTTCTCGCTCGGCTTCAACTTCGCCTACATCTTCTCGCGGGTCCAGATCCAGCCGCCGAAGGAGGGTGACGTGCTCGCGCCGACCTCGACGCAGCGCTACCTCGAGGGCCAGTCACCGTACGTCCTCAACGCCTTCCTCGGCTATGACAACGAGCGCAGCGGCACCAACGCCCGCGTCCTGTTCAACACCTTCGGCCGAAGGATCGCCTTCGTCGGCGGTAACCACCTGCCCGATGTCTATGAGCTGCCGGTGCACACGATGGACGTGACGCTCTCGCAGCGGGTCCACAAGAACCTGTCGCTGTCGTTTAGCGCGCTCAACATGCTCAACTGGCGCCGCCGCCTGGTGCAGGGTGAGAACGACGACATCTTCTACTCGGCGCGCCGCGGCGTCTTCTTCATCCTCGGCCTCAGCTACAGCATCTGATCCGAAACGTTCGTGTTCTGTCGCAACCTTGTCACGACGCCGCCGAACCTGCGTCACCTCCCCCCGATATGACCCCCACCATGCAGCGCATCTCCATCTTCCTGGCCTGTTCGACCCTCTCGATGATCCTCGCCTGTGAGAGTGGCGGCGGCGAGACCGCAGACGACGGCGGCACCACCGACCCTACCGCGGGCGGCGATGAGGTTTGTGACGGCGAGATCAGCGGCACGATCGAGGCCGATGCTCACTGGACTTGCGACCACACGCTGTCCGGCATCGTCGCCGTCAAGAACGGCGCGAAGCTGACGATCGACCCCGGCGTCACCATCAAGGGCGGCAACAACAGCGCGCTGATCATCGGCCGCGGCTCGCAGCTGATCGCCGAGGGCACCGCGGACAAGCCGATCGTCCTCACCTCTGCGTTGCCCGCGGGCTCGCGCGCGCGCGGTGACTGGGGCGGCCTCGTGCTCCTGGGCGACGCGCCCAACAACCTCCAGACCGGCTCCGGCGCGGCTGAGGGCCTCGACGCCAACGACCCGAGCTACCAGTACGGTGGCACCGACGCGGCCTCGAGCTGCGGCTCGCTCAAGTACCTGCGCGTCGAGTTCGCCGGCTTCGAGCTGACCAAGGACAACGAGCTCAACGGCATCACCTTCTACTCGTGCGGTTCGGGCACGCGGGTCGACTACGTGCAGTCGCACATGGGCAAGGACGACGGCATCGAGACCTTCGGCGGCACCTGGAGCGGCACGCACATCGTGATCACCGGGGCGCTGGACGACGGCTTCGACGCCGACCAGGGCTACGTCGGCAACCTGCAATACGTGTTCATCGAGCAGGACACGGCGACCGGCAACTTCGGCTTCGAGTGGTCGAACCAAAAGGACAACCTCGACGCCCTGCCGCGCACACATCCGGTCGTGTCGAACGTGACCTTCATCGGCACCGGCACCAACGACGGCAGCTTTGTCGACACCAAGAGCAGCGGCGTCAAGCTCAAGGAGGGCACCGGCGGCGAGATCCACAACGCGATCATCGCGTACTCGTACAACGCGGGCATCGAGCTGACCGAGGAGGCGACCGAGGTCGTCGCCGATGCCGGTGACATCAAGATCACCGACACGGTCCTGTTCAAGAACGCCCGCAAGGACGACGGCGTCAGCGTCTACGCCGGCAGCGACGGCTCCACCTGGGACCTCGCGGGCTTCGTCGAGGCCGCCGGCAACAACAACAAGATCGAGGTCGACCCGAAGCTGGGCAGCAACGCCTGGGGCTCCCCGGACATCGTGCCCGCGGCCGGCTCTCCGGTGCTCGGCGCGGGTCGTGCGGTGCCGGGGCACGAGGCGTCCGACTTCATCGGCGCCGTCAAGGACAGCGCCGGCGACTGGACTCGCGGCTGGACCAGCTACGCCCGGAACTGAGGCGCAACGGAGCATTCATTAAATGACGAGCACGATCCTCCTGGTCGACGACGAGCAAGACCTGATCGAGACGCTGCGCTACAGCCTTGAGCGTGAGGGCTTCGCCACGCTCTCGGCGCACAGCGGCGCGGCGGCGCTGGGGATCCTGAGCCAGAACCAGATCCCCGACCTCGTGCTGCTCGACTGGATGCTGCCGGACATGTCGGGCACGGAGGTGTGCCGCACGCTGCGGATGACCGAGCGGACCCGCCAGGTCCCCGTCATCATGGTCAGCGCGCGCAGTGAGGAGATCGATCGCGTCGTCGGCTTCGAGCTCGGGGCCGACGACTACGTGACCAAGCCCTTTAGCGTGCGCGAGCTGCTCCTGCGGATCCGGGCGATCCTTCGTCGTCGCGCAACCGAGGCGACCAGCGTCGAGGAGCCGAAGTTCGACCGCCTGCGCGTCGACCTCGAGCGGCATCAGGTCTGGATCGACGACCAGCCGATCACGCTCACCGCGCTCGAGTTTCGCCTGCTCACGACGCTGATGACCCGTCGTGGCCGCGTCCAGACCCGCGAGATGCTGCTGCAGGACGTGTGGGGCCTCCAGGTCGATGTCACCACGCGCACCGTCGACACCCATGTGCAGCGGCTGCGCAAGAAGCTCGGCACGGTCGTCGGCAATTATATCGAGACGCTGCGCGGCGTCGGATATCGCTTCCTCGTCTCCGACGCGCCGGTCTGAGTCCGCCTGATCATCACCCGATCATCGCCCGATCATCACCTGATCATCGCCGGCAGAGGTCGCCGCGCGGGTCCAGGCCGGCACCGTCGAGGATGAACTGCGCCGGGATCTTCGCCGGTGCAGCGGGGCCAGGAGCCGCAGTGTCACCATCGCCGTCGTCGCTCGCGGCGGTGTCCTCGTCCTCCCAGCCCTCGTCCTCGGGCTCGGCCGTCGCGTTCGCGTCGCCGAGATCGGGGTTCGGGATCTGCGAGCGATAGCTGATCGAAACTTTCTGATCCTTGCGACCGTCGGGCCGGGAGATCCGCGTGCTCTCGGGCAGGACCGTCGACGCGACCGGCCGCAGGTCCGCATGTAGCAGCGACCACAGGCGCGTCAGCTCGCCCTTGCCGTTTTTTGTCCACAGCGTGCTACCAGCGACCCACCACGCGCCGGAGACCCACGCGAAGCGCA
>JAYUXQ010000648.1:0-10297 GCA_043752905.1 Nannocystis sp.
CACTCCTTGTTCTCGGGCTGCTCACACCCTGCGTCGGCGATCTGGAGGCGGAACTTGTCGTCGCTCTTGTTCTGCTCGCACGGGGCCGCGGAGGCGCAGTTGTAGAACGCCTCGCAGTCGGCGTCGATGTTGTCGCACAGGTCGAAGCCGTACATGGGCGGGGGATCGCCGTTTTGCGCCTCGCAGCTGTCGCGCACCGACTTGAAGTCGTTACAGGACTCCGAGAGGGAGTTGTTGCAGGCGGCGCCGGTGGCGACCGACCCAACGAAGGCGACAAGGAACAGCAGCTTCTTCACGGGCTTCTCGCTTTCTCGGGGGACGGGCGCCTTCTTGGTAGCACTTTTGCCCGCACCTTGACCAGCCCTACCAGCGCCGCGTCCGATCGCCGTCCGGGCCTCACGAGTTCGGGAGGCACGCCTTGCCCTCGGGCATGGTGCAGGCCTTCGAGTCGAGGGTGTAGCGGCCGCCCGACTCCTTGCACTCCGCCTTGGCCGCGCACGCGAAGTACTCGCGACACTCGACCGCGACGTCCTCGCAGAGACCATCGAGCTCGTTGCGCGGGTCACCGCTCATGAGCCCGCACTCCTGGGCGGCGCTGACATAGTCCTCGCAGGACTCGACCTCCGGGGACTTGCACCCGAGGGCGCCAACGAGGGTCGAGGCGACGAACACAACAACAATAAAGAGGTGCTTCACGGTTGAAAGATTTCCTACACCTTTGCCGCGGGCGCCGCCAGAGCCGTGAAACGTCGTCACGCGGGCGCTGGCGAGCGCACACGACAAAACCGCGACGAGCAGGTCGTCGCGGTTCGTGTCTCGCTGCATGCGAGCCGGAACCGGAGCCGGTAGCCGGTAGCCGGAGCCGGTAGCCGGAACCGGAGCCGGAGCCGGTAGCCAGACTGGGGCGCGCTGGCCTCAGCCGCCGCGGTTCTTGTCGGCGTTCTTGTTGACCTTGTCGATCAACGCCTTCTGACGCTCGGCCTCGGCGGCCTCCTCGAGCGGGTGCCACGGGGCGCCCGGAGGGGCGACCCAGCCCTCGACGCCGGTCTTCAGGTCCGTCGCCTTGTACGCGACGAAGTCGAGGAGACCGCGGGCGTCGGCGAAGCCAGTGTCCGAGAAGCGCTTGAACTTGCCCTTGAACGTGTACTGGGTGCCCTTGGCGAGCATGACCCCGGGGATGTCCTTCCAGCGCTTGACGTCGTACTCGGGGATCGTGAACGCGTAGTTGACGATCATCATCGCCCGCTTCTTGCCCTTGTCCTCCGTCTTGTCCGTGATCCACACGTGCGGCTGCTTGCCGGGCGGGCACTGCTGGCCCTCGGGACACACCGGCGGCTCGTAGATGTCCTGGACGAAGCCACGAACCTCGATGTCGACGCCGGCCTCGCCCTGCTTGACGTTGGCGTCGAGCTCCTTGCGCAGGCCGTAGACCGACCACGCGCCATCCTCATACTTCTCCGCGACCTTACCTTCGTCGAAGTCGGGCGGCGGGGGCAGCTCCACCTTCACGTTGTCGGCGGCACTCGGTGCGTCGTCCTCGCCTGACTTTTTGACCTTGGGAGCATCCTTGCCGCAGCCCACGAGAGTGCTGAGACAAAAAAACGCGGTGAGCAGGGGGATCGAAGAAGTGCGCGTCATCGCCGGCGTTGACCTCCAAGCTCTCCGAGACGGAGAGCCGTTCGCATGGAGCCTGTAACACGCGCGCAAGCGGGTTTTCAAGTGCTCGGGAAACGCGATAGTAGTGATGGGCATGCCCGCCGCGCCAGGAAGCGCGCCGTCCGTCGCGGTTGGTCGCGCCGCCCGATGGCCCTCATCCACCGCCAGGCGGCCGCTGCTGGCCCTTGGCGGACTTTGCGTGCCCACGGGCGAGCGCGAGCGCGCCTCGACCTTCGACCCGTCGATACCGTCGCGGCGAAAAATCCGACCCGGCGCAGCGCTCATCGCCGGCGCGATCTTGGCGATCGGCTGCAGCGGCGGTGCGACGGCACCGGCCGATTTCGGCCCGACGGCGATCGAGGCCGCGATCGCGGACGTGCCGGTCGCCGACACCGTGATCATCGCGCTGCGTCGCTTGCCGGTCGCCCTCGATCCGACGGCCGAGCTCGACCCGTGGGGCCAGCGCGTCGTCGACGACCTGCTCTTCGAGGGGCTGACGCGCCGGCTGCCCGACGCGCCCTGGGCCGAGCCGGCGCTCGCCGATCACTGCGAGGTCGAGCACGAGGGGCGCAGCGTCGCCTGTCGCCTGCGCCCCGGGGCCCGCTTCCATGACGACACGCCGGTGACCGTCGAGGACCTGCTCTACAGCATCAACCTCTGGATCGGGCCACGTGGCGCAAACATGCGCCAACGTTATGGTCTCGACGACCTCAAGTCAGTCGAGCCCGGGCCGCCGCCCGGCGCCTCGGGGGGCCCGTGGGTGCGCCTCGGCTTCGCTGGCCGCGACCCGCTGGTGCTCGAGCGTCTCGCCGCGATCAAGATCCTGCCGCGGGCGCGGCACGCTGGCCCGGGCCGGTTCTCGCAGAGGCCGATCGGCACCGGACCGATGGCGCTGGTGTCCCAGAGCGAGGAGAGTCTGATCTTCGCCCGCCGCGAGGTGATCCCGGGCCGCGCTCGCCAGATCGAGCTGCGGGTCCAGCCCGACGGCGCGATGGCCCTCACGGCCCTGCGACGCGGCGAGATCCACCTGCTCCCCGAGCTCGCCCCGGCCCACATACCCCGGGAGCTCGGCAAGCCCGGCATGGCCGCCCGCTTCTCCGCTTTCCTATTGAGCCCGCCACGTTACGACCTGCTTCTGTACAACTTACGCGAGGGACCGCAGGCCGGTCCGCGGCTGCGCGGTGCGCTCGACCTGGCGATCCCGCGGGTGGAGATCGCCACCGCCGTCCACGGCGTCGCCGGGCTCGCCGTCGCGGCCCCGGTCGACCTGACCGCCCCGAGCTCGATCGACCTGGTGGCGATCGCCGAGGCTCGCATCGACGTTGCCGGACTCGGCCCCCTCGTGGCCGACCCCGATACCTCGGCCGACGCGCTCGGCCAGGCCGCGGCCGGCCTGGTCCTCACCGAGCTCGGCTGGCTCGACAACCACGGCCAGCGCCGCCGCGGTACCTCGCCGCTGCGCCTGCCGCTGAGCTGGGACGGCAGTCCCGGGCTCGCCACCGGCACCGTACGGGCCTTACGCGCCGCGTGGAAGCAGGTCGGGATCGGCGCCCCGAGCGTCACCGCCAGCTGGGCCTACGTCCTCAGTCTGCTGCGCGGCGGCAAGTTCCACGTCGCCCTCGCGCGCCTGGCCGGTAGCAGCGACATGGATCTCTCCCCATGGTTTCACAGCCGCGGCGAGCACAACCTGACCGGCGTCGCCGACCACGAGCTCGACGCGGCCCTCGAGACCTACCGCCAGGCCGGCAGCCGCGCCGCACGCGACGCCGCCAAGCAGAGCATCGCGGCCCGCCTGGCCGCCCTGCACCCCGTTAGCGTCCTGCACGCCCCGCTGCAGGTGCTGCTCGCCTCGCGTGGGCTCACCGGCCTCGAGTTCATCGACGACCTGCCGCGCCTCGACAGCCTCGGCCTCGGCGCCCAGCCGGGCCCGGACGGCCTGATCGGCCTGAACACGCCGCCACCGCCTGAATCGCCACCAGTACCCCCGCTGCACGCCGAGGGCGACTGATCCAGTTTTCGCGGTCGGCACACCGCGTCGCGATGATCCAGTTTTTTGGGGGCGTGTAGGCACCGCTGCTACAAGCCGCGTGTACCCCGGCTTTCGAGGAGTTCACGATGGCGACCTGGATCTTCATCCTCCACATGGTTTTCCCGATCCACAGCGACCTGCCGGCCACCGGCGTCGTCACCCCCACGACCGACGCCACCGACGAGGTCGTCCGTTACCGCGGTCTCGAGCAGATGTTCGCCCGCTTCGAGGCCGAGGCCGAGCCCGCCTGATCGTGCCGCGTTTCAAAAGCGGTAGGCGATCCCGACCGAACCGAGCAGGTAGGTCGAGAACACCGCGACCGGGGCGCGCCGCAGCGACTCCGGGACGCCATCGAAGAGCGCCCCGCGAGCCCGCGTGCGGGCCACGTCGGTGATCACCCCGTAGCTGCGCAGCGAGGCCGTGAAGGCGATCCGGTGCAGGCGGATCTCGAGGTCCGCGCCAACGTGGATCAGCGCCGCACCCACCATTTGCAACCCGCGGGGTCGGTCGTGCAGCTCGTAGCGGATCGCGTGGACCAGCCCGCCGGCGCCGCCGTCGATCGCCAGGTGCCCGATCGTGTTGCGCAGCAGGTACAGCAGGGCGCCCGCCTCGGCGAGCACCATGTCCTGCGAGATCACGTCACCGCGGCTGTGGTAGCGCAGCGAGCCCGAGCGCACACCGAGCTCGAGGGCGACGATCGGCGCGACCTGCCAGCGCCCCAGCACGCCGATCCCGCCGAGGGTGACGGTCGGTCCGAGGTAGCGGGTGTCGAGCGCGACGATCTTCGGGCGCAGCGCCGGCACTTGCAGGCCCACGCCCTCGATGCCGAGCAAGAACTTGCGCACGCGCGGCGGCTTGTCGGCCGCCGCGACCGGGCTCGCCGCTGCCACGGCCAGCACGCCAGATAGCAGCGCCGGCCCGGCGAGCGTGCGAACGAGGCGGTACACCGCCTCGCAGCATATCATCATGGACACCGCGGCCCGCCCCGCACGGCGCTTGCGGTCGCGGGGTCATGCGGGCTAGCAAGCATGGATGCCCCTGCGAAGCATGACTGGTTTCGGCGCCGCGACCCGTGTCATCGAACTCGGTGGCCAGCCGCACGTCCTCGGGGTCGAGCTGCGTGCGGTCAACCAGCGCTTCCTCGAGGTCAAGCTGCGCCAGCCGTTCGGCGCCGCGGCGGAGCACGAGCTGCGGCGCGCCGTCGAGGCCCGCCTCGGTCGCGGCCGCGTCGACCTGATGGTCCACCTGCAATCTGCCCGCGGCGACGCTTCCAGCGAGTCGTCCGGCCTCGACCACGCCCGCCTCGCCGAGGTTTTTAAGATGGTCCGCGCCCTCGGCCCCCTCGCGGCTGCGATGCAGGTCGAGCTCGGGCCGGTCAACCCTTTGGATCTGCTGCGCTTCGTCAGTCACACCCGGCCCACCTCCGCGACCGCCATCGAGGCCCCGCCCGAGCCCCCGCACGAGCTGGCCGAGGTGCTCGCCGAGGCCCTCGGAGCCCTGTGCGACATGCGCGAGCGCGAGGGCCAGGCGCTCGCCGAGGTCCTGGCGAACCTCGCCGACGAGCTCGATCGCCAGGCGGCCACCCTGCGCGCGAGCCTCGCCGGGGAGGCCGAGCGCCTCCAGGACCGCCTCGTCGAGAAGATCGCCGCCCTGTGCGCCCGAGCCGACGTGAGCCCGCCGTCACCGGAGCGGGTCGTCCAGGAGGTTGCCGCGCTGGTCAGCCGCGGGGACATTGAAGAGGAGCTGGCCCGCCTGGCCAGCCACATCGCACAGCTCCGCGGTGTGCTGGGCGCGCCGGCCCAGACCGGGCAGGGCAAGACCCTCGACTTTCTGTCTCAGGAGCTTTTTCGCGAGATCACCACCATCGGCAGTAAGATCACCAGCCACAGCGGGAGCGCCGTCGTCATCGCCGCCAAGGCCACGGTCGAACGCATGCGTGAGCAGGTTCAAAATGTCGAATAAGTTTCGCGGACTTCTGCTCGTCGTGTCATCGCCCTCGGGCGCCGGCAAGACGACCCTGTGCACGCGCCTGCGCCAGGAGTTCGCCCAGCTGCGTTTTAGCGTCTCGTACACCACCCGCGCGCCGCGACCCGGCGAGCAGCACGGTCGTGAGTACTTCTTCGTCGACCCCGCCGACTTCACCGAGATGGTCGCCCGCGACGAGTTCGCCGAGTACGCGCTGGTCCACGGCAATAACTACGGCACCTCCGCGCAGCTGATCAACGAGGCCCTCGGCAGCGGGGAGGATCTGCTGTTCGACATCGACTTCCAGGGCGGCCGCCAGCTCAAGGCCAAGTTCCCCGGCGACGTCGTCCTCGTGTTCATCCTTCCGCCCTCGCTGCAGGAGCTCGAGCGGCGCCTGCGGTCGCGCAACACCGACGCACCCGAGGTGATCGATCGCCGGCTCCGCGTCGCGCGCGACGAACTGCGGCACTACAGCGAGTACGACTACATCATCGTCAACGACGACCTCCCGCGCGCCTACGACGTCCTGCGCTCGGTGTACGTCTCGGAGACCTTCCGCTGCGCCCGCCAGCGCGCCGCCGCCGAGGCCGTGTTGTCCGGTCAGCAGGTCCTTGACATGGGCGGTCACCTCGGCGAGTTCCTCGGCGCCGCGTCGCGTGCCCGCGGGCCCCAGCGGGAGGATGCATGAGCCTCGCCACCGACATCACCCCGACCACGAGCCCGACCACGAGCCCGACCACGAGCCCGGTCCCCGAGGCCCCGAGCGCCGCGGCGATCCTGACGGAGCTGCGCCGCCGCGCCGACGTCGACACGGCCCCGGTCGAGCGCGCCTTCGAGCTCGCGCGCCGCTGCCACGCCGGCCAGGTGCGCAAGAGCGGCGAGCCGTACCTGATGCACCCGCTGCGCGTCGCGGAGACGATCACCCGCATCGGCCTCGATGTGAACAGCGTCGTCGCCGGCCTGTTGCACGACGCCGTCGAGGATTCGGACCTCTCCGTCTTCGACCTGACCGAGGGCTTCGGCCCCGAGGTCGCCAGCCTCGTCGACGGCGTCACCAAGCTCGGCAAGGTCCCGTACCTGTCGCGGCAGGAGCAGCAGGCGGAGAGCTTCCGCAAGATGTTGCTGGCGATGAGCCAGGACATCCGCGTGCTGCTCGTCAAGCTCGCCGACCGCCTCGACAACATGCGGACCCTCGAGCACATGCCGCTCGACAAGCAGCTCCGCATCGCCCGCGAGACGATGGAGATCTACGCCCCGCTGGCCAACCGCCTCGGGATCCAGTGGTTGCACGCCGAGCTGCAGGACCTCAGCTTTCGTTACCTCGAGCCCGCGATCTACCGCGACGTCGCCGCCAAGATCGAGGCGCTGCACGCCAGCGACCCCGACTTCGTCGCCCGCGGCCTGTCCCAGCTGCGCAGCGCTTTCAGTCCCACCGGCCTGCCTGCGCCCGAGTCACCGGCCGAGACCCCGTTGCAGGCGCAGGGCGAGCCGCCGGTGCACACCGGGGACGACCCGCGCTGCGCCGAGGCCGACCGCGTGTTCTGGTCCGACCAGCGCTTCGGTCAGGTCGAGCTGCGCGCCACGCTGCGCACACCCTACCAGGCCTACAAGCTCGCCGAGGACGTCGACATCGAGATCGACAAGGTCTCCAGCATGGTCAGCTTTCAGGTGATCACGCACGACCGCGCGAGCTGTTACAACGCGCTCGGCGTCGTGCACGGGTGGTTCACGCCGGTGCCCGGCCGCTTTCGCGACTACATCGCGCTGCCGCGGCCCAACCGTTACCAGGCCTTGCATACTGCGGTGATCAACCGCCAGGGCGTGCGCCTCGAATTGCAGGTCCGTTCGGCGGCGATGGACGCGGTCGCCGAGCGGGGCATCGTCGCCGAGTGGCAGCGCGGGGGGGTCAAGGACGGCGGCTGGCAGCGCCTGACGTGGCTGCAAGGGCTCATGGACTGGCAGAGCGACGTCCAGGACCCGCACGAGTTCATCGAGGCCGTGAAGGCCGACCTGTTCGCCGATGAAGTCTACGTGTTCACCCCGGAGGGCGACATCCACACCTTCCCCAAGGGCGCCACGCCGATCGACTTCGCGTTCGCGATCCACACCGATGTCGGCGTGCACTGCTCGGGCGCGCGGGTCAACGGCCACCTCGTGCCGCTGCGCTATCAACTGCGCCAGGGCGACACGATCGAGATCATCACCAACCCGGCGCCGTGCGTGCGCAAGGAGTGGCTCAAGATGTGCCACACCTCGCGGGCCCGCGCGCGCATCAAACAATTGCTGCGCCAGGAGGAGCGCGTGCGCGTGCGGGCGCTCGGCCGCAGCCTCGTCGAGCAGGAGCTCGCCAGCCGCGGTCGCACGCTCGCCGAGTTCGAGGAGCTCGGCCTCGTGGCCCGCCGCGCCGCCGAGTTCGACCTCGGCAAGGACCTGCGTGATGTCCCAGGCGCCGACGGGCTGTACGAGGCCGTCGGCGGCGGCCAGCTCGCCTCGCTGCGGGTCGCCGACGCGCTCGCCCCGGAGCACGAGCCGGGCGCCGACGAGAGCCTGATCCGGCGCATGTTCCGGCGCATGTCGGGCAGCAAGATCGGCGGTAAGGTGGCCACCGGCCTCGGAAGCAGCTTCGGGACCACGATCAGTGGTTTCGGCGGCAAGGGCAACAAGTCGCCCGCGCGCGGCGGCAAGGGTCCGCAGCCCGAGCCAGGGGAGGGCGCCCCGGGATCTCCGATGATCATCACCCGCGAGCGCACCGAGGGGGCAGGGTCCAGCGCGCCGATGATCCAGCTCGCCCCGTGCTGCTCGCCGGTCCCGGGCGATCCGCTGATCGGCTACTTCGCGCCCGGCAAGGGGATCGTCGCCCACGTCGAGAGCTGCCCGGAGGCCCTCGAGCGCGTCGAGGGTCGCCGCGTGTACCTCGCCTGGCAAGCCGAGCTCGAGCTCGAGAGCCCGGCGATCGTCGAGGTCCGCACCGCCAACGCAGTCGGCCTGCTCGCCGAGATGAGCCGCGCCTTCTCCCACCACGGCATCAACATCAAGCAGGCCAACTGCCGCACCTACGACAATGGCCAGCGGGCGATGAACACCTTCCACACCTCGGTGCGCTCGCTCGCCCAGCTCAGCTCTCTCATGCGCACCCTCAAGAGCATCCCCGGGGTGCTCGGCGTCGAGCGGGTGTTCTCACGCACCGCGGCCGCGGCCGCGGACTGACGACCATTTCTCTTCCTCCCTTCAGGCAAAATGCCCGCAAAGGGCGTTGACAAGCACGCGACGCCCGGTTATGCGTGCACCCCCTCCGCACAGGACTCACCGCGATGGCTTCATTCTCCAAAGTTACCGAGAGCAAGCGCTCCCGCCGCCACAGGAACGCGGGCCATGCCCGCAAGGTCAAGCTCAGCCGCAAGAGCACGCCCACGTACAAGGAGCTGTTCGCGGCCCTCGGTGAGCCCGGCCAGGCTGCTCCGGCGGCTAGTGCCGCCAGCAAGCCCGCCGCCGGCGCTTCGGCCAAGGCCTGAGCCTGAGCCTGTCCACCTGGCCTGCGCCCGCGCAGGTCCTTTGTCCACCCAACAAGATCACCACACGAGGGACCTGCCCCAAGGGGCATGTCCCTTGTTCGTGTTCGGTGCATAGGTAGCTTGCATGACCTGCATGACTCCGTGAACGCGGCATCTTTGGCCGTCCGGGCGATCCATGCGAAGGTTGCGCGCGCGCTTGATCAACCCTGCACCTGCGCATAGCGTCTGCGCGACGCCTCCTGGAGACCCACGATGAACTCAGCGACGACGGCGCCCCAGCTCCCCCCGGGTACGGTGATCGACGGGACGTACACGACGGGCGCGGTGGTACGTTCACGCCTCGGCGCCGTCACCTACGCCGCCACCGACCTGTCCTCGTCCCGCGTCGACGTCACCGTCTACGCCCCCGAGTGCTTCGTCTCGCCGGTCGCCATGGAGCGCAGCCTGCGAGAGCTGCGTCAGTTAGAGAAGGTGCACGTCCCCCAGGTCCTGCGCATCATCGACGCCGGCAAGCTCCCGCAAGGCGGGATCTACGAGGTCCACGAGCACACCGGTGCCCGCCCGCTCGCCGAGCTCGGCGCGATCCCGGCCAGCGAGGTCGGTCCGCTGATCCGTGAGGTCGTCGCCGCCCTCCAGGCCGCACAAAAGGTCGGCGTCCTGCACCGCAACCTCGGCGCGGAGGCCATCCTGCGCGACGAGCGAGGGATCAAGGTCAGCGGCTTCGCGGTCGGCGATCCCCAGGGCGGCGTCAGCTTCGGGTCCCTCGACTGCATCGCCCCGGAGCAGGTCGAGGGCAAGAACATCGACGAGCGGACCCTGGTCTACAACCTCGCCGCCCTCACATACCGCTTCCTGCGCGGCGCATCGCTGTTCACCGGCGGCGACAACGGTACCCGGCTGCTGCAGGCCGCCGCCAGCTTGCCTCCCCCCGAGTCGATGCCGGCCCCGCTGTTCTCCGCCCTGGCCAAGGACCCCAAGGCCCGCCCGAACCTGCTGGCCCGTTTCCTCGGCGATCTCGACGCGATCGTTCGTGACTTCAACAGTGACTTCAACAGTGACTTCGACCGTGACTCCGACCGTGACTTCGACGCCGCGGGGCATTCCCCCAGCGCCAGCGCAAGCACTCGGGCCGCCG
>JAYUXQ010000649.1:0-10295 GCA_043752905.1 Nannocystis sp.
GTCACGACGCTGCGGGTCGCCATGGCGCTGGCGAAGAACATCACCCTTTGAGATGAAGCGTCGATGCCGAGCGACGCACGCCTGGAGATCCTCAGCTCCCGGGGCCTGCCGGGCTGGCTCGCCGAACATGCCCTCAGCCTCGCGTTCACGACCTACCAGGCCGGCAAGCTGTTCCTCCTCGGCGTGCACACAGACGGCCGCCTGTCGCTGTTCGAGCGCACCTTTAGCCGCTGCATGGGCCTGTGCGCCCACGCCGATGCGCTGTGGCTGACGACCCTGTTCCAGGTCTGGCGCCTCGAGAACGCGCTACCCCGCGGACAAGCGCAGGCCGGCCACGACCGCCTGTATGTCCCGCGCGTCGCCTACACGACCGGCGACCTCGACGCCCACGACCTCGCCGTCACGCGCGCAGGCCAGGTCGTGTTCGTCAACACGCTTTTTAGTTGCCTCGCCACGCTGTCGGAGCGCGCCAGCTTCGTGCCGCTGTGGCGACCGCCGTTCGTGTCGCGCCTCGCGGCCGAGGACCGCTGCCACCTCAACGGGCTCGCGCTCGCGGATGGTGAACCTGCGTATGTCACGCTGGTCGGCCGCAGCGACGTCGCCGATGGCTGGCGCGAGCATCGTCGCAGCGGCGGCTACGTGTACGACGTTCGTACGAACGAGCCGGTGTGCGAGGGCCTGTCGATGCCCCACTCGCCCCGCGTGCACGCCGGAAAGATCTGGCTGCTCGAGGCCGGTAGCGGGCAGCTGGGCTTTATCGACCCGCTGGGCGGAAGATTCGAGAGGGTCGCGTTCTTGCCGGGCTACGCGCGTGGGCTGTGTATCGTCGGGGATTACGCGGTGGTCGGCCTGTCGAAGCTGCGCCGCAGCCGGACCTTCGCCGACCTCGAGCTCGGCGAGCAACTCATCAAACGCGGCGCCGAGCCGCGCTGCGGCCTGATGATCATCGACCTGCGCAGCGGCGACGCGGTGCACTGGCTGCGCCTCGACGGTATTGTCGAGGAGCTGTACGACGTCGCCGCCCTACCCGGCGTCCGCCAGCCGATGGCGCTCGGCCTGCAAACCGACGAGATCCAGCGCACGATCACGATCGGCGAGCCCTGATCTCAAACTTTGGCGAGCCCGTGATGGATCATCACACCCCCCCTCACCGATGACCGCTGGCCCGAGCGGCCCGGCCGGTGCAAGACTGAAGGCGGCGACCATGAATTTCTTCGCGCGCACGGGACGACCCTCGGGGTGCTCCACTCTCGCAGCACCGGCCCGACCGTATAAGCCCGCGTTCATCCTCGCGGCGCTGCTGTCATGCTCACCCGCCCCGGTGTCACCGCCGCCGGACGCGGCGCAGCCCGCCGCCCCCGAATCTCCGCCACCTGCCCCTCCGGACATGTCCCCGAGGCCAGCTCCCGAGCCACCCGCGCCGACGACCCCCGACCCGCGCACCGTCGAGACCGCCAGCGTGTACCCCGGCATCAACGCCCCGTATCGGACCCGCGGAGCGGCGCGCACGTGGTCACGGCGCTTCGAGCGCGACGGCCGCGAGGTCCACGATCATCAGGCCGAGATCGTCGCCACTCTCGAGCTGCGCCCCGGCATGGCGGTCGCCGACGTCGGGGCCGGCACGGGCCTGTTCACCCTCGCCTTCGCAACGGCGGTCGGCCCGACCGGCACCATCTACGCCGTCGACCTCATCCCGGAGTTCCTCGCACACATCCGCGCGAAGCTGCAAAAGGCCGGCATCGGCCACGTGCAGCTCGTGCAGGCCAGCGACCGCAGCAGTGAGCTGCTGCCCGCCAGCGTCGACCTCGTGTTCATGAGCGACGCCTACCACCACCTCGAGTACCCGCAGCACGTCCTTGCGACTCTGCGGGTGGCCCTGCGTCCGGGCGGCTCCCTGTGGGTCATCGACTTCCAGCGCGACGCGAGCAGCGACCCCGGCCTGCGCAGGCACGTGCGCGCGGGCAAGTCCCAGGTGCTCCAGGAGCTCGCACAGGCCGGCTTCGAGCTGGTCCGCGAGGTCCCGCTGTTGAAGGAGAACTACATCCTGCAGCTGCGCCCGCGGGCCTGAAAAGCACGTGTGGATCGCTCCGGTCACGAGGGCTCGCCGTCCGTGCAGCTTCATCGCCGCCGCACCCTGGCATGCGGGCGCGCCCGTCACATGCGAAAGGTGTACTCGAACTCGGTACCCTGGCGCGCCGCCCGGTACTTCGCCGTCTTTGCGATCTTCGCCACACAGCGCCCGAGCGCCTCCGACTGCAAGCCCTTGGGTGTCGCCGACTTGACCTTGCCGCTCGCCGCGACCTCGACACGCAGGCCGACCGCCATCTTGCGCATCGCCAGCCCCGAGCACTCGTTGCGCACCCGCCCCGCCAGCTTGCTCATGCCGCCCGACAGCTCGATCGTCGTCAGGCTCTCCGGTAACGACGAGCGCGTGGCTCCCGGCCGGCGGCTGTCCTTGTGCTCGACCCTCGGCGACTCGGCGACGACCGGCTCGGGCTCGTCCGGCGGGTCCGGGACAACCTCCACGGGCGCGGGCTCCGGCGCCATGACCAGTACATCCGGCACGGCCAGCGCATTCGGCACGGCCCGCGCATCCGGCACGGCCCGCGCATCCGGCACGACCCGCGCATCCGGCACGACCGGCGTCGGCACGACCGGCACCGGCATCTGCTCTTTCGTACCTGGCGCATCGGACATGTCCGAAAGCCCAGCCGCGGCGATCTGCGGCTCGGGTGCCGACTCGCGGCCGGCGGCATAGGCCCACACGGCGATCGCAGCGACGACGATGATCCCGACGATGCCCACGAGCACCGGCAAGAACCGGCGCTGCGGGGTCACCGGCTCCGGGCTCATCAGCACGGCGGCGGCCTGGGTGGCGAGCAGCGCCTGGGCCATCTCGTGGATCGCCGGGTAGCGCTCGTCGCGGTCCTTGGCGAGGCTCCGGAGGCACACGGCCTCGAGGTCTGCGGGGATCTCGGCCTCGGGCGCGGCCTGTCGCGGCGGTACGGCCTCCGACATGAGGTGCTGTGTCAGCGTGGCCATGAAGCTCTCGCCCATGAACGGCACGCGTCCCGTCAACAGGCGGTAGAGGATCACGCCGACCGCGTAGATGTCGACGCGGACGTCCGGCAGCAGCCCGCGGATCAGCTCCGGCGCGACGTACTCCGGTGTGCCCATCAAACCACTGCTGGTATGCGAGGGGTGCTCCGGGTCGTACTGCTCGTCGATGATCTTGGCGATGCCGAAGTCGAGGACCTTGATGAAGTCGGGGTCGTCGCCGCGTGACACCCGGAACACGTTCTCCGGCTTCATGTCGCGGTGGATCACCCCCTGCGCGTGCGCGGCCGTCAGCGCCGCGCAGATCTGGCGGGTGATGTGCACCGCGCGGCGCCACGGCAGCGCGCCCTCGCGGCTCGAGGTCGTCGAGAGGTCCTCGCCCTCGAGGTACTCCATCACCAGGAACGCCAGGCCGCCGCTGGTATAGCCGAAGTCGGTGATGTCGACGACGTTCTCCTGGCGGATCCGGGAGGCCGCGCGGGCCTCTCGCAGGAAGCGCTCGACCTCGTTGGGCTTGCGGCTGTGGGCCGGGCTCAGCACCTTGACCGCGACGCGCTTGTTGATCAGCACGTGCTCGGCCAGATACACGGTGCCCATGCCGCCCGAGCCGAGCTGCTCGAGAATTTTATAGCGGTCGTTGAGCGTGTGCCCGATCAGGTCCTCGGGCACCTCGAAGTGCAGCTTCGCCGACAGCGACTGCGGGGCTTGGATCCTCGTCTCGTCGCTGTTGGTGGGGCGCCTGGGTGCGGCGCGCGGGCTGTCCGGAGCGGCCATCCATCCCGCAGCATAGCGGATTATCTGCCCGCCATGCGCCCACCAGCGGAGCCCGGGTCCCAGGTCCGCGGCGGCGCGATCTGACCCAAGGGCCAGCTTTTGGTGAAGGGTCTAGAACTGCCAGCGCAGCGTCAGACCGCCGCCGCGCGGGCCCATGGCGGGGACGACCGCCACCCTGGACGGTCGTCCGCGCAGGCCGAGCACCAGCAACGCGACGCCGCTGCCGAGTGCGAGCGCTCCGAGCACGCCGCCGGCGATCGCCATGCGATTACCGACCTTGCCGCGATGGTCGATCGCCTGCAGGTCCTCGTCGTTGCGCGGGGTCGTCGGCATCATGTCGACGAACACCTCGCCCGCGTCCTCGGCTCGCTTGCCGCGCACCAGGCCGCCGGCCATCAGCCCGACCATGATCAGGCCGAAGCCGGTCAGCGCGGCGCCGGTGATCACCAGCGGCTTGTCTATTTTGCGCGGCGCGCGGGCCGGTTTCGACGCGGGTGTCGGCTCCGTCGGGTTCTCGACGGCCCCCTCCTTCGGCAGCTCCGCGGTCGCGCAGTCGAAGTCCGGCTTGCCCTCGCGGGCGGCGTCGAGCTGGCTGCGAACCTCGCTGCGCAGCTCGGTCGCGCGGATGACGTCGCCCGACCGCTTGCCCTTGCCCTTGCCCTTGCGCGTCTTCTCGGCGGCGTCGATGAACTCGGTCAGCGCCTCGTTGGCGGCGCACAGGTGGGCCGCGGGGTGCTCGCGCTCGTGGATGCGGCCGCCGGCGCCATAGGCCTGGCGCTGGGCGTCGACGAGGTCGAACAGCACGCTGACGCGCAGCTCCTTCTGCGAGGCCGGCATCCCGGCGTAGGCGGCCGCGAACTCGGAGGCGGCGACGGCGAAGTTGCCGGCGTCACGCTCGCGGGCGCCGCGGTCGTAGTGCTCCTGGACCTCGGCAGATATGGCGGGGGCAGCGTGGAGCGGTCGCGGGGTCGAGGTGACGCCGAGCGCGATGGCCAACGCCATGGCCAGGCCGATCCGGCAGGAGGACGCGCGCGGCTCGGAGGGGCGTGGCATTGCAGTCGCGCGGAGACGCGCGACGGGCGGCTCCGGGGAGTCTGGAGGATAGATCGGAGGCGGCGCGCTCCGCAAGCTGGCCGACGAGACAGGAATGATAAGGACAGCGAAGGACAGCGAAGGACAGCGATCGACAGCGATCGACAGGGATCGACAGACAGGCGAGAGCGTGGCCGTGAGCGCAGCGCGGTCTGCGGCCGACCTCACTGCGTCGCGGCGACCGAGGTGTTGCGGTGCGCGGCCTGAATGATCTCCTCCGCGGCGGCCTGGAGGATCCGGTGGCGGGCCGGCTTCTCGATCGCCGCCAGCGGGTACAGCGGGTCGTTGAGCCCCTTGAAGTTGGTGAGCCGGATCGTCCTCGGCGAGCCATCCTGTGGGTCCGCGAAGTTGCGGTCCGCGAACACGTCCATCGCCGGGCGCAGGTACAGGCACATCACGGCGGCGCGCGGGTGCTGCTGCGCGGCGAGCATCTGCGGCAGGCGGTGCTCGGTCACGAAGGGCGAGGCGAGCAGGCCCGGCGATACCAGCAATACGGCGACCCGCGTCGCCGCCACTGCTCGTCGCAGCTCATCCTCGCCGCGCGGGCCCGCATCGACGCGGAAGTCGTCCCACAGGTCGACCATCCACGCCTTCTGCAGTGGTTTGAGGTGCACTTGCAGCTCGCCGAGCAGGTCGCGGTCGTGGTGGCTGTAAGCGATGAACACCCCGCTGCGCGATGTCCCGGAGTGGATGACGCGAGCGGGCTCTTCGGGGGGTAGCGCCGCGGCTCTGTTCATGGGGGTGCTGGGCGTCGCCGATGTCCCGCGCATATCCTTACCTTGTCGCAAGTCTCGCGCGCTTACAACCTGGTAGACTCACCCTCGCCATGCTTCGGACCATGATGTTTCCCCTGTGCCTTCTCCTCGCGTGCAGCGGCATCCTCCTCGCGTGCAGCGGCCTTCTTCTCGCGTGCAGCGGCCTTCTCCTCGCGTGCAGCGGCAACGAGACCGCCGGCTCGCCGCAATCGGCCGGCACGCCGGCAACAGAAAAAAAGGTAGGCCAGAACACATCAAAGTCACCGGATGAGCCGCCGACAGCCACGTTGACCGCAGGCCAGGCGCCGCACACCGGCCCCGTCCCCGGCCCCACCGACCCCCCGTGGTTCAAGCCGGACCTGTTCCCCGGCGCCACGATCTCCAGCAGCGGGCGCACGCAGAAGGACGAGCAGGGCCTGTTCTCCACGCAAATGTTGCTCGCGCTGCCGGCCGGCATCACCCGCGAGGCCTGCGTCGACACCCTCCAGACCGCCCTCGCCGCCTCCGTACCCACGCTCGAGCAAAAGACCGGCAAGGACGACCGCGTCACACTCACCGGCAGCAACACCGACTATCACGTCACGATGTTGTGCGGCGAGGCCAAGGGCACCATGAGCGCGTACATCAGCTATCGCTGGCTGCGCCCGCCGGGCTGAGGCAGCCGGCTCGTCCGGCACCGCCGCTGGCTGTCCCTCACCGCCGGTGCGTGGGCGCGAGCGAATCGCCGTACAGCGCCGCGGGACCGGCCGCAACGAGCGTCGCGAGCCCGCCGGCCTGCGCAGGGGTCCGCGGACTACTTCCTCTTCTTGTCCTTGAACTTCTTGGCGTTCGGCCGGTTGCGGTTGGCCCTGGCCGGCGGCTGGCCATCGGGCGCGAAGCGCAGCGGGGCCTCGCCGACCTCGGAGATCTGGTTGCCCTCGGCGAGCTGCAACCATTGCAAGATGTTGGCGTTGAGGAACGGCGCCGGCGTCAACAGCATGCGCTTCTCGATCTGCATGAGCGCGACCTGCTGGCGCAGCGGCACGCGGACGTTGAACACCCTGGCCTGCTTGGGCCAGCCGGGCGCCTGCGGGTCGGCGCTGGCGGGGTCGAGGATGTGATGCATGCGGCACACGAACGGCCGCTGCTCCCACGCCTTGCAGCGCAGGGTGGTCTTATCGAGCAGCGGGCAGGCCTCGTGGCGGCGGGCGAAGTCGACGCGCCCCTGCTGGACCGCGACGCTGGTCATCCCGATCTTGTCCGGGTCCTTGCCGGTGTGCAGCGCCTGGATGTCCTTGAACTGCTGCTCACCGAGCCGCGCCAGCTCCTGGGCGACCGGCGCGAAGTCCTTCCACAGCCGGGCGTTGCGGTAGAGCGCCAGGCCCTCGACGCCGGTGACCCCGGCCGGCTGCTCGTAACAACCGTTGTACCCCTCGGGCGTGCCCGGCCGCACCGCGCTGTGCAGGGCAGGCACGTGCTTGACGATCACCGCGATGTACGCGTCATACGCGGCCGTCAACGCCTGCACCGCCGCGAAGAAGCCCTTCGGCAGCTTCTTGGTGGTGGCGGCGTCGGCCAGCCCCGGCAGCGCTGCGATCACGTCGATGGCCGCCTGCATCGCTGCCACTTGCGGCTCGGCGGCCTTCTTCGCCGCCCGCGGCACCTTGCTCACCTGATCCCGCGGCAGCCGGATCCGGCTGCCGAACATCGACTTCAAGACTTCCAGGACCATCGTGCCGCCTGTCTAGCAGAGCCGGCCCCCAGTTTCAGCCCCTCTCCGGGAGATCCCCCGAGCTTCCACACTCCTCTCGTCGTTGCACCGCCCGGCCCACGCGGTTAGCGTGCCGCCCATGACCTCCCCCCGCCGCTCCTTCCGCCTCCCGACCGCTCTGGCCCTGCTCGGCGCCCTCGGCCTGTCCGCCGCGACGGCGACCATTTCCGGTTGCAAGAAGGCCGCCGACACCGCCAAGCCGGACGGCGGAGGCACCAGCGGCGGGCAGACCGCGGCCGGCGGACACGTGCTGCGCTACAAGTCGGCCCCCGCCCGCCTCAAAGAGAACCTCAACGTCTCTTTTAGCCTCAACGGCGGCGGTCAAACCGCGTCGATGAAGGCCGACCTCACCGGCCTCCTCGACATCAGCCCATCCGGCGCCGAGCGCCTGCGCGTCGGTTTTAGCGTGCTCGAGGTCCGCGCGCTCGAGCTGACCGGCGGCATGAAGCCCGAGGCCAAGGACGGCAAGCCCGCGCCGGACGCCAAGGCCAAGCTGCTCGAGGCCAAGGGCGCCCGCATCGTCGACCTGCTCGGCGACACCGACAAGGAGGCGACCAAGACCCTGCCGGAGAACCAGAAGAAGGCGGACGCCAAGCAGGAAGATATCGACATGAACTCGTTCGGCAGCTTTCTCGGCCTCCCGCCGGAGATGCCCAGGGACGGCCTCGTCGAGGGCACCCCGCTCAAGATCTCGAAGGAGGAGAAGGAGAACTTCTTCGGCGGCCTCGAGATCGACATGGAGACCGAGACCACCTACACCCTGGTCAAGATCGACAACAGCAGCGGCAAGCGCATCGCCGACATCAAGATCGAGTCCGAGTCGAGCGGCGCCAAGGAGATGTCCCAGGGCGGCCGTAGCATGATGATCTCCGTCGACGTCGCCTCGGAGTCGACCCTCTCCTTCAACCTCGACGACATGCTCCCCATCCGCAGCCACATCGAGTCGACCACCAACTTCAGCGCCGGCAGCGACGGCGGCGGCGAGAGCCGCATCGTCATGGACGCCACCTACGAGCCCGCCGACGCCGCTGCACCCGCCGCGCCCGCCGCCTGACCCGAACGACATGTCCTCCAGGACACCTCCGATCCGCGCCGTCGTCCTGCTCAGCGGCGGCCTCGACTCGACCACCGTGCTCGCGCTGGCGACCGCCGCCGGTCGCCAGGTCCACGCGCTGAGCTTTCGCTATGGGCAACGCCACGCGCTCGAGCTGGCCTGCGCCGCGCGTCAGGCCGCGCGCATGGAGGTGCGCGCGCACGAGGTCGTCGACCTCGGCCACGTCGGCCGTCTGGTCGCCAGCGCGACCTCGCTGGTGCAGGGCAGCCCGCTCGACGTCCCCAAGGACGCGACCCCGGGGGCAGGCGCGATCCCCAGCACCTACGTCCCGGCGCGCAACACCCTGTTCCTCGCCTACGCGCTGGCCTGGGCCGAGGCCCTCGACGCGCGCGAGATCTGGCTCGGCATCAACGCGCTCGACTACTCCGGTTACCCCGACTGTCGCCCCGAGTTCGTCGCCGCGTTTCAAAAGCTCGCCGACCTCGCCACCCGCACCGGCGTCGAGGGCCGCCCGATCAGGCTCGAGACCCCGCTGCTGCACATGAGCAAGGCCGACATCGTCCGCGCCGGGCACCGCCTCGACGTCGACTACGCCGACACCCTGTCCTGCTACGACCCGCAGGTGCACGGCGCCGACGCCCACGCCTGCGGTCGCTGCGACAGTTGCCAGCTGCGCCGCGAGGGCTTCGCCCAGGCGGCGCTCCCCGACCCGACCCGCTACGCCTGAAGCCGCATCACTGCGGCAGGACCAGCTGCAGGCCCTGCCCGGTCATGTCCGAGTACGTGTAGGGGTTGATCAGCCCGGTGACGATCAGCTTGATCTCGTACGAGTCGGGGTCGACCTTGTAGGCCTTGTTGGCCTTGTCGACGACCCACACGTAGCCCTCGTTGTCGATGCTGACGCCCCACGGCGAGCTGCAACCCGGCAGCACGATGTCGGTCTTGAGGAACTGCTTGGTCATGACATCGGCCTCGATGAGCCGGCACGGACCGTTCGCCGCGCCCCACACCCGACCCTCCTGATCGATCTGCACCCCGAGCGCGCCGCCGCCCGGGTTGCCGCCGTTGCCGATGCCCTCCCACTTGTTGAGCTGCGCGTCATAAAAATACATGTGGTGCGGGCCCGAAAAACTGCCGACCCACATGTTGCCGTTGAAGTCGATGCCCATGCCGTACTTGAAGTTGCCCGGCGACAGCCCGAGCTCGGTGATCTCCAGCGTCTCGGAGTCGATGCGCACCGCGACCTCATTGTCGTAGCCGACCGAGTACAGGTCGCCCTCGCTGTTGACCGCGCCGCCGTACGGACCAAAGCTGTTGGCCGCCCAGTTCGGACGCAACACGTCGTCGAGCACCTCGCCGGTGTCGCCCTTGAGGCGCACGAAGTGAGCCGTGTTCGCGGCGTCCTTGTAGGCGATCCACAGGCGCGGCACCGGCGTCTCGCAGGTCTCCTGGTTCTGGGCCACGCCCTCCCACGCGGTCGGGCGCACGCCGCCCGAGTAGCCGTTGGCCATCGGGAACGGCGTGTACCACAGCTGGCACTCGTCGGTGCCCCACGGCTTGATGTCGTTGGGCCCGGTCGAAGTCTCGATCTGCCCGTTGTTGTTCTTGTCGATGCACTTCGACTTGAGCGCCGCGATCTTCGCCGTGCTCCCGATCGTCCGGTTCGACACCGCGACGTCGCCGTACTGATTGACCGACGTCCGCGACGGCTCGGCCGCGCCGCCGTTCGGGCCGGTGAAGTAGCGGCCCTCCTCGATGCCCGTCATCGTGTTGATCTTGCTGACCGTCCCCTGTGACGTGTTGGCGATCCAGA
>JAYUXQ010000650.1:0-1589 GCA_043752905.1 Nannocystis sp.
GCGCAGCTTGGCATCGTACTCGCTCTCGATCTGCAACGCGGTGGCCGCGAGGCCGTGGTTTTTCAGCTCGTAGTCGCGGGTCTTTTGCCAGGCGTCGGCGGCGACCTGGGCGAACTGCGTGACTTCGTCGGCGGCCAGCGCCTGCACGGCCTCGAAGTTGCTGCGGTGGTGGGCGATATCCTCGGGGCCGAGCGCGAGCGGGACGTAGGCGGCCGTGTAGCCGAAAGGGGTCGCGTCGGCGGTGAGTTCTTGGTGGACCTCGCCGAGCAGTTGCAGCGCTGGGCCGAGCGCGTGCAGGCCGGGCGCGGCCGCGGGGTTTTCCGCGAGGCGGGCGTACAGCTCGGCGCTCGCTACGTGGACGGAGATCGCGGCGAGATGGACCGCGGCGCGTAGATCTTTGGGGTTTTGGCCGGCGCGGTGGGCGAGCCGGGCCCACTGTGCGGTGGTGCGCGCGTAGTCGGCGGCGAGCTGCAAGGGCGCGAGGTGAGCGTTCGCTGTCGGGAAGCTGACGTTGTGCTCCTCGGCCCACGTGAGGCCGTCGATGTAGGCCGGCGTCAGCGTGGGCGCGAGCGCGGCGGCGATGCGCTCGCGGTCGGCGGCGAGGATCGCCAGCTCGCGCGCGAAGGCGTCGGCGGCTGGCTCGCCGACCGCGTCCTTGAACGCGAACGCGGTGTCGACCTGGGCCTCCGTGGCGAGGAGGTCGGCGGCCAGGGCCTCGTCGGCGGCGTAGATCGCGGCGAGGCTGACCAGTGCATCACCCCACGGGCCGGGCGTCTCGACGCTGCCGCGGCGGACCAGTGAATTGGCGCAGCGCATCGCGGCGACGTCGAGGCAAGCCCGGCCCTCGTCGTTGTACCCGGGGACCTCCGCGGCGCAGTCGTCCCAGGTCCACTGCCCGCTGGGCGGCTGCACGTCCCCGCCGCCGTGCAACGCGGCGAGCACGGGGCCGAGGTTGTAGGCGGCGGCCCGGAGGTCGATGCCGCAGTCCATCATGTCGTCGGGCGAGCAGGCGCCCTCCTGGCAGGCGTCGCAGGCCGCGGACGGCTCCGGGAGGGTCAGGTCCGTCCCGTAGATATCGCCGAGGTCGTCGCACGCCGCGGTGTCGAGCCCCGGCGGCGCGAGCCAGGTCGGCGCGGACGCGTCCTCGGGGATGAAGTCAGGCGCATGAACGAGGCCGGTGAGCGGGCCCTGGCGATGCAGCGAGAAGTCGCCCTGCACCATCACCGGCGCAGCGCGCAGGCCCGTGATCGTCTGGTAGGCGGCACCTTCGAGGCCGACCGGGGTGCGCTTGCCAGTCAGCACCAACTCGCGGCCCAGCTCGCGCGCCAGGGGGCTGTAGCGCCAGTCTTCCGCGGGCAAGTGATCGCGCAGCACCAGGGAGATGTTGCCGGCGGCGTTCCATGTGCCGGTCAGCGCCAGGGGTTGCGGCCACAGCAGGCTCGCCTCTGCATCGACTCGACCGGCGATCGTGCCGTCGTCGCGGAAGTCGAGATCCATGGTGATCGCGCTGCTGGCCAGGCTGACGCTGTTGGCCTCGAAGCTCACGGCGCCTTGGAAAAGACCGGCCTCGGGCAGCGCGTCGATCTGGA
>JAYUXQ010000651.1:0-1587 GCA_043752905.1 Nannocystis sp.
CCAGACCGTCGTGCGCGGCGACGACGGGATCCCCGCCGATGTCGTCGGCGAGCTGCGTTTGGCGCTCGAGCTCGGCGCCCGCGTCGATCGCTACCTGGCTGCGCTGGGCGCCGACGAGACCGAGCGGGTGAACGCGCTGTGGCCGGAGCTAAACGCCGCGCTGCGGGACTTCGCCGCCAACTTCGGGAACCCGGCCAAGTCCACCGAGCTGCGCGTGCTGGCGACCAAGCGCGGCCTCCAGGCGGCCCAGCAGATCCTCAACGTCTTCGACCGCAACGGCGCCCTGATCTCGGCGCTCGGAGAGCCGCCGCGGATCGAGCCCAAGTTCACCGGACCCACGGACGACATCGTCGCCCAGGCCGAACTGCTGTTTCGCATGCAGCGCGCGCTCACGGTCCCGCAGCTGCTCGCGTTCCACGCCAAGCAGGGCGGCACGCGCTCGCGGGAGGACGCGCTCGCGGCCCTCACCAAGGCCGAGTGGAACCTCGACGGCGACGCCTGGGATCAGCTGTACCCGCGCGATGCATACCTCGCCGGCTATGAGCTGTGGGCGCGCCACGACCGTGCCCAGGCGCGCGCGAGGCGGGGCGACGAACAGGCGCGCGTCCAGGTGCGGCGCCTGCTCGAGGCGATCAAGCCGGCCGTGTTCGAGGACATCACCGACATCGACCCGCGTCACGGATACATCTCCCTCGACCTCGTCAGCGGCTGGCTCTCGAGCACCCTCAACGCCAACTACGGCCCGATCGAGCTCGAGCGTAGGGACGGCTTCGTGCAGCTTCGCGGCTACGGCTACATCGACGCCGATGTCCCGCCCGTGGCGCCCGACGTGCTGACCTTCCTCGGCTACTACAACCATGACCCGGAGATGTTCCGGCCGCCGCAGGAGAAGCGCGAGCGCGGCGGTGCACCGATGACCCGGGAGGAGCGCGCGGCGGCCAAGCAGAGCCTCGGCGACCGGCGGGTCGCGCTGGCGAAGAAGTGGTCCGAGTCGTTCGTGCAGTACGTCGTCGCCGACCCGGAACGCCGCGAGTCGCTCGCCCACGCCTACAACCGGGCCGCCCGCGGGCGCATCGTCCCGAGCTACAGCGCCGAGCCGCTGTACATCGCCCGCTGGGGCGCCGGAGCACCCAAGCCGCGGGCGCACCAGATCGCAGGGGCCCGCCGCGTGCTCGACCTCCTGGGCGGCCTCATCGCCTTCGACGTCGGCGTCGGCAAGACCTACACCGCCCTGATGATCATCGCCCGCGCGCGCCAGGAGGGCGTGATCCGGCGCCCCGTGATCCTCGTGCCGAGCTCGCTGGTGTGGAAGTGGCACGACGACATCCTGTGCACGCTGCCCGACTACCGCGTCCTGGTGATCGGCTCGAAGCGCAAGCGGATCAGCCGCGGCGACCGCAAGGGGCTGATGACCTCGGAGACCGACACGCCGCAGGAGCGCGCCCAGAAGTGGCAGCAGCTCCAGAGCGGCCAGGCCGACGTCGTGGTGCTCAGCTACGACGCGCTCGCCCGGACCAGGATGAACGAGGCCGAGGTCCTTCGCTACGTCGAGGAGGTCGAGGCGGTCCAGCGATCGATCGCCCTGCG
>JAYUXQ010000652.1:0-4198 GCA_043752905.1 Nannocystis sp.
TTCGAGGTCACCGGCACGACGCGGTATGGCACGACCAACATCGACTACAGCAAGGGTCTGTTCGACGGCGTGCAGCGGATGCGCAGCTATCGTCCGACCCGGCTGTCGATCGGTCGCGAGGCGGTCAGCGTGCACACCGAGGGCAAGCCCGCGGTGATCGAGAAGACGATCCAGGTGCCCGATGCATGGCTGCGCGGGTTTCTTCAGGTGCAGTCGGCGGCGACGCTGCCGACCACGGTCGTGACGATCGGCGCCATTGACCTGTATAATTTACTTCGGCAGCTCCGCCTGCACGCCGATCTTAAAAAGGGCGGCCGCGGCGTTCGCATCGAGCTGGTACCCGGCGAGGCGCCGCGCCTCGTGATCGAGCCCTGGGAGATCGTGCTGACCTCCGCGGCCGGGCCGTACAAGGGCCGCACGCCGGCCCTGATCCGCATCTGGGGCCGGCGTCGCCTCGGCCTGCTCCGGCGCCTGCTGCCCTTTGTGGAGACCGTCGACATCCACCTGCTCGGTAGCGGCTTGCCGAGCTTCTACGTCCTGCGCGCGGGGCCGATCACGCTGACGCTCGGGCTGTCGGGGTTCACCAGCGCGAACTGGTCGCAGTCGGTCGGCTTCGACCAGCTGTTGCCCCGTGACCGTCACGACGACATCAAGACCACCCACGCCGCGGTCTTGAAGCAGCTCGGCGAGGTGTGGGTCGCCAGCGCCGAGGATCTGGCGAAGGCCATCAAGCGGCCGGCGAGCGAGGTCTACACGGCCTTGCAGATCTCGTGTCAAAACGGGCAGGTGATGTACGACCTCGCCCACGGGGTCTACCGCCTGCGCCCGTTGACGGACGCGCCGATCGACCTCGACCGCTTGCAGTATCGCAACGTCCGCGAGCGCGTGGCGCATGACCTCGTCGCCCGCGGGGCGGTGAAGATCGCCAGCGAGAATCGCATCTACGGGACCGGGCTCGAGGTGACGGGCAAGGTGGCGGTCGAGGCCGACCGCCGCGAGTATCGGCCGCAGCTGGTGATCGACGACGACGGCCGCGTGAAGTCGGCCGAGTGCACCTGCACGTTTTATCGCAAGCACAAGCTCAAGGAGGGCCCATGCGCCCACTTGATCGCGCTACGCGTCGCGCAGGCGCAGGAAGAGGAGCGGCGCCGGCAGGCCCGCGGCAAGGCCCGCGCGACGATCATGGTCGAGACGCGGACGTATGCGAAGCGGCAGGGCGACAGCGAGGAGGTCGTGCAGCTCTCGCTCGACCGCCAGCGCATCAAGCTGCGCTGGGGTCCGCGCGACCAGAGCCTGCGCGTGCAGAGCCTGGTCTTCAACTCGGTCGGCGAGGCGCGGGCGGCCTACTTTGAACGCGTCGACCAGCTCGAAGCGCGCGGCTACCTGGACGGCACCGCGGGGTAATGCACATGGCCACGACTTTCCGCATCGACTACACGCGACTCCTCGACCTCTGGCGCAGCATCGAGCAGGCCGGCGGGCGCGACAAGTACATCACGGCGCAGCTCAAGGAGAAGGGCTACCTGCTCGAGCGCAAGCCGACCGACGGCATGAGCAAGGCGGAGCTCGACCGCTACAAGAAGACGCTCAAGGAGGAGGCCGCCGAGCGCAAGCGGCTGGCGAAGGAGGCCTGGCAGGCTTACAAGGCGGCGCACCTGGTGCACCTCGGCGAGGGTGTGTTCTGGAACGACGACCTCGACCACGACAAGTGGGACCTGCCCGACGCGGAGGAGCGTCAGGCGGAGAACGAGCTGCCGAGGATCGACAAGCCCCGGCAATTGGCAGAGGCGCTAAAGATCAGCATCGCCGAGCTGCGGGTGCTCGCGTATCACCGCGACGCGGCCTCGCGTCTCAACTACTACCGCTTCACGATCCCCAAGCGCGACGGCTCGCGGCGCGCGATCTGGGCGCCGCACAGGCGGCTCAAGGCGGCGCAGCGGTGGGTGCTGCGTGAAGTGGTCGAGCGCCTGCCGGTGCACGGGGCGGCGCATGGTTTCATGCACGGGCGCTCGATCGCCAGCAACGCGCAGGTGCACACCGACGCGAAGACGGTGCTCAAGGTCGACCTCAAGGACTTCTTCCCGACGGTGACGCTGCCGCGGGTCAAGGGCGTGTTCCGCAAGGCCGGTTATCGCGAGCAGATCGCCACGTTGCTGGCATTGCTGTGCACCGAGGCGCCGCGCCAGATCTCCGAGGTCGACGGCAAGAAGTACTACCTCGCGCTCGGGCCGCGGTGCCTGCCGCAGGGCGCACCGACGAGCCCGGGCCTGACGAACACGCTGTGCATGCGCCTCGACCGGCGCTTGCAGGGCGCGGCGTACAAGCTCGGCTGGCGCTACACGCGATACGCCGACGACCTGACTTTTAGCCTGCCCAACGGTCACAAGGGCGAGCCGAAGCTCGGGAAGCTGCTCGGCTGCATCAGCGCGATCGCGGTCGGCGAGGGCTTCGTCGTGCACCCCGACAAGACGAGGGTGTCGAGGTCCGGCGGGCGCCAGCGCGTCACCGGGCTGGTGGTCAACGGCAAGGACGGCCCGCGGGTCCCGCGAGAGATCAAGCGGGAGATCCGGGCCGCGTTGCACAACCTTGCGAAGGGCAAGCCACTACGCGACGGCGAGACCCTCAGCCGCCTCGCCGGCATGATCGCGTTTATCACGATGACCGATCGTACGCTCGGTCAGAAGCTGCGCGCGGAGCTCGACAAGGTGCAAGGGGCGGTCGGCTGAGGCCGGGTGGTCTGTCCGGCGGGACAGGCGCGTGTGTGAGCCTGTCCGAAAGGACAGGCGTGAGATGGAACGCGAGCCCGAGGGTGGGCCGGATGTGTGATCGACCTGTCCGAAAGGACAGGCCGTGAGCCCGCGCCGGGCGGTGAGCGACGGGCGTGCCAGATCGCCGAGGGGCAGGCGCGGGCGGGCAAAAGCCTGTCCGATGGGACAGGATGTTCGGCGATCACAGGGGCAGGTCGGACGGGTCGCTGGCCAGCCAGGCGTCGATCTCGGCGGCCTCGCGCCGCCAGTGCTCGCCCATTTTTTGATAGGACTCGCGGGCCTGGCGGGCGGCCTGGACGGCGGCGTCGCGCTGGCCGGCGCGAGCGAGGGCGCGGGCGAGGATGAAGCGGGTCGCGGACAGCTCGTGCGCCTCGGCCTGGCGGGCGGTGAGGCTGGTGACGGCGCGGCCGAGCAGGTCGACGGCGGCGGCAGGTTCATCGGCGGCGAGGCCGAGCTCGCCGAGGTGGCGCAGCGAGCGGGCGATGTCGAGGCTGGCGGGCGGCAGCGCGGCCTGACGGATCTGGAGGGCGCGCTCGAGCGAGGCGCGGGCGGCGGTGAGGTCCCCGTGCGCCAGCTCGGCGCGACCGATGAGCTCGAGCGTCCCGGCGATCGCCGGGTTGTCGGAGGACATCGACCGCTCACGGATCGCCAGCGCGGCCCGCAGCTCGTCGAGGGCCTCGGCCGGTTGCCCGGCATGTAGCAGCATCGCTCCGAATCGCTGGTGGGTATACGCGACGTCGAGGTGACCGGGGCCGAGGGCCTCCCTGCGAATGGCGAGCGCCCGGGCGTACTCCTCGCGCGCCGCGGTGAGCTCACCCCGGGCCGCACGGAGCTCGCCCTGCGCCTCGTGGAGATAGGCCCCCGTGAGCTTGTCGCCGCCCCTCGCGGACGTGGCGGCCGCGGCCGCGTCGAAGTGTCGTTGAGCCAGCGTGAGGTCATGGAGCGCGAGGGCGGCGAACCCGAGGTCGAAGTGACAGTGCTCGAGGCCGGCCTTGGTGTTGTTCGCGGCGTGGAGCTCCAGGACGTGTTGCAGGCGGGCCATCGCCTGCGCCGGCTTGCCGTCATGACGCAGGGCCCAGGCCAGGTTGTACTCCATCGCTGCCGCGGTCGGATGCGTGGGGCCGAGGGCGCGTTGAATGATGCCGAGCGCGCGTTCGAAGGCGGCGGCGGCCTCCTCGAAGCGATCCTCTTGTCGGTCGAGATAGGCGAGGTTGGCGAGGCTGTACGCGACCTCGGGATGACCCTCGCCGAGCGCTCGCCGTTTGATCGCCAGTGATGTGGTGAGCGACTCACGCGCGCGGGCGTGGTCATCGACGGCGATCTGGGCGACGCCGAGGTTGTTGAGGAACTCGGCGTAAAGCGGGCGATCGTCGGCGACGCGCTCGACCATCGCCTGCGCCAGTCCGGCGTCTTCCAGCGCTTCGGAGGCG
>JAYUXQ010000653.1:0-1587 GCA_043752905.1 Nannocystis sp.
CGCAGGCCCTCGCCGAACACGTCACCGTCGTTGACGAAGGTGCCGACCTCGAGCGGCCGGGTGCCGGGGTCGATGAGCATGGCGAGGCGCTCGCGGGCGGTCAGCTTGCCCTTGGCGTGCACGCGCTCGGCGTACTTCTCACCCCAGCCGGCCTGCACGCCGGCTCGACGCTGGCGCAGGTTGGCCTCGAGCTCGTCGAGGGCGGAGCGGTGGTCCTGGAAGGTGCGGTCGTCGGCGATCTGCTCGCGGGCGGCGCCGATCGGGATCAGTGGGACGTGTGCCATGAGTGAGGTCCGGGCCTTTCAGGGAGGCCAGCCCGGGATCGACCGGGTGTCGTAGCGGTTGGCGCGGAAGGCAGGCGACCGCAAGATCGCCAGATGCATGGGGACGGTGGTCGGCACGCCCTCGCAGACCAGGCCCTCGAGCGCCGCGATCATGCGGTCGCAGGCCTGGTCGCGGGTGTCGCCGCTGGCGATCACCTTGCAGATCAAGCTGTCGTAGTGCGGCGGGACCTCGTAGCCGTCGGTGACGTGGGTGTCGACGCGCAGGTGCTCGCTCGCGGGCACGTGCCAGCGCTTGATGATGCCGGGCGCGGGGCGAAAGTTCTGGGTCGCGTCCTCGGCGTTGATCCGGCACTCGATCGCGTGACCGACCAGCGTGATCTCCTCCTGGCGAAACGACAAGCGGTGACCGGCGGCGACCCGGATCTGCTCGACCACGAGGTCGCGACCGGAGCGCTGCTCGCTGACGCAATGCTCGACTTGCAGGCGGGTGTTCATCTCCATGAAGCGCAGCACGCCGTCGGCGTCCAGCAGGAACTCCATGGTGCCGGCGCCGACGTAGCCGATGCTGCCGGCGGCCTTGACGGCGGCGGCGAGGGTCCGCTGGCGCTCGACCTCCGGCAGCACTGGCGACGGCGACTCCTCGACCAACTTTTGGTGATTGCGCTGGATGGTGCAGTCGCGCTCGCCGAGGTGCACGACGTTCCCGTAGCGATCCGCCATGATCTGGATCTCGATGTGACGGCCGCCCTCGACCAGGCGCTCGAGGTACAGGCGGCCATCGCCGAACGCCGCGGTCGACTCGGCCTGCGCGTCGGCGTAGGCGCCGGCGACCTCGCTCGACGCGCGAGCGATGCGCATGCCACGACCACCGCCGCCGCTCTCGGCCTTGAGCAGCACCGGATAGCCGACGCGGTCGGCGACCGCCTGCGCATCGTCGACGTCACGCAGCACGCCGTCGCTGCCGGGAATGAGGTTGAGACCTGCGATCCGCATCGCGTCTTTCGCCGGGGTCTTCTTGCCCATGCGATGCATGACCGATGGTGGCGGGCCGATGAAGGTCACGCCGTGCGCCTCGCATAGCGCGGCGAAGGTCGGGTTCTCCGACAGGAAGCCCCAGCCGGGGTGCAGCGCGCTGCATTCGGTCTGCCGGGCCGCCTGCACGATCGCCTGCATGTTCAAGTAACTCTGGGCCCCGCGGGCCCCACCGAGGCAGACGGTTTCGCGCCCGCGCGTGTAGGCCGCCCCGCGGTCCGCGGCCGATACGGCCAGCACCGGCGTGATCCCCAACAGGTCACACGCACGT
>JAYUXQ010000654.1:0-4197 GCA_043752905.1 Nannocystis sp.
GAGGCCTGGCAGCTCAATCCGCCAGGGCGGTGGTATGCGCTCAAGCTGTCGGCCGAGCTCGGCTTCGTCGGGGTCGTCAAGCACGGGATCCAGCTCGGGAAGGACGGTACGTATTTCGACCTTCGCAAGGAGGGCGGTCAGGACGTGCTGTTCCCGTTCTTTCGCTTCACCGGCGAATTCGAGGTCAAGCAGCGCCACAGCCTCATCTTCCTGATCCAGCCGCTCAAGCTCGCGTCCCGCAACACCCTCGAGCGCGATCTTCGGGTCAATGGCACGCTGTTCCCCGCGCGCACGCCGATGGACTTCAAGTACGACTTCGGCTTTTACCGCTTCGGGTACATGTACGACCTGCTCAAGGACCGCGACCAGGAGCTCGGCATCGGTGTGGCCCTGCAGATCCGCAACGCCACGATCGACTTCGCGTCGCGTGACGGGGCGCTTCTGGAGACCAACCGTAACATCGGCGTCGTCCCGCTGCTCAAGCTGCGCGGGCGCTGGACCCCGAGGCGCGGCCAGGGCTTCTGGCTCGGCGCCGAGGTCGATGGCGCGTACATCCGCGGCAAGGTCATCAGCGGAACGCGCGACTACTTCGTGGGGGCCCTGCTCGACGCATCCGTGCGCGCGGGCTTCAAGGTCCCGCGCGCCGGCGACGTCTTCGTGAACGTCCGCTACGTCGGCGGCGGGGCGCGTGGCACCGATAGTACACCCAAGCCCGGCAAGGACGGCTACGCGGAGAACTGGCTGCACACGATGGCGCTGAGCCTCGGTCTATACATTCGCTGATCCGCCGCGACGCGAGCGTGCAAGGTCTGCTTGATAATCGCGGCGTGGCTCGACGACCTTGAGCTCCTTCTCGAGCCAGTGTGGGCGAGACAGATCGGCGATGTTCGGGCTCAGGAGGCCGATCCATGGCGATCCGAGGATCTCAGGGGGGCCGCGAGGGCGCGCCCCAATGCTGCCACAACGCGGTGTCTTTGCCCGCCTCGCAAAGCTCAAGGTGTGTCGATCGTGCAGCAGGATCTCGGTGGCCGGGGGGCGGCGCGCCCCGCGGGATATTTTGCGGAGACCGGGCCGGGTGTCGAGCAAATGCGACACCGCGGCGGCGAACCTGTTGCTCAACTGGCCAGATACGTCGACACGTCAGACGCCGCGGCCGTACACCGGCACGAGGGCGCCGGAGGTCAGGGCGTTGCTCGGGCTGGCGAGGAACAGGATGGCCTCGGCGATCTCGGCGGGTTTGGGCCAGCGCTCGAAGTCGGCGTCGGGCATGCTGGCGCGGTTGAAGGGGGTGTCGATGATCGACGGGAGGACGGCGTTGACGAGGATCTGCTCGTCGCGCAGCTCCTCGGCGAGCTGGGTCGTCAGCGCCTGCACGGCGGCCTTGGCCATCGCGTAGGCGGCCATGCCGGTGCTCGGCAGGAGGGTGGCGCGCGAGCCGACGTTGACGAGCCGTCCGCCGACCTCCGTGTCCGCGGCCCGGGCGCGCATGCGCTTGACGGCCTCCCGCGAGCACAGCAGGCAGGTCATGGCGTTCATCTCGAACTGGGCGCGGGCGTCCGCGGACCCGGTGTCCTCGATGCGGTTCCAGCCAAAGCCGCCGGCGAGGTGCACGGAGGCCCACAGCTCGGGCAGGCCGGCGTAGAGGTCGATGACGGTCTGCTCGTCGCTGAGGTTGATGCGGGGGATGTAACGGGCTCCCGGGAGGCCGAGCGAGCCGGGGCCGTCGTCGATGGTGGGGACGTGGCAGGTGGCGCCGGCGGCGATGAAGCGGGCGACGACGGCGGTCCCGAGGGCACCAGCGCCGCCGGTGATGATGACGTGGCGGCCCGTGAGGTCGATGGTGGAGTGGGGCATGACGGGGTCCGTTCGTGGGGGCCCGTCATATACCATCGGGGCGCGACGAGTTCGCGCCTGTCCGGAGCGCGTGCAGCAGCACCGCTGTGGCCGCGGCGACGCCGAGCGAGTCGACCGCGGGGACGATGGGGATCGTCAGCTCGAGGTCGGCGCGGGCGAGCAGCGGGGCGGGCAGGCCTGCGCCCTCGTTGCCGACCATGAGGAGGCGGCGTGGCGGCGGGGTGATCGCGTCGATGGGGAGCGCGTGGGGACCGACGGTCGCGGCGAGGATCGCCACGCCGGCTCGATGGAGGTGCTCGACGGCGCCCTCGAGGTCGGTGACGAGGGCGATCGGCTGGGCGAACACGTGGCCCATCGAGCCGCGGATCGCCCGGCGGCTCAGCGGGTCGGCGCCGCGATGGTCGAGCAGCACGAGGTCGACGGCGAAGGCCCGCGCGCTGCGGAGGATCGATCCGAGGTTGGCGGGGTCGGCGAGGCCCTGCACGAGCAGCGCGGTGAAGGTCGGGCGGGCGAGCAGGGTCGCGAGCGAGCTGGCCCCCAGGACAGGACCGATCGGACATGCCCCGGGGGACAGGTCAGGGGCGAGGGCAGGCGGGCGGGTGCCACAGGCGATCACGCCGCGGTGGAGGTCGAAGCCGAGGGTCCTCTTTAAAAGGTCGCGCGAGACCGGGTGGATGGGGCAGGTGGCGGGCAGGCGGGACAGGTGGGCCGGCGTGCCGAGGACGGCGCGGGTGGTGAAGTGCGGGCTCTCGAGGAGGCGGGTGACGGCGATCTCGCTCTCGGCGAAGAAGTCCTCGGAGCCCAGGCGGTCGCCGCGGGCGATGAGGTCGCGGAAGCGATCGAGGCGTGGGTCGTTCGGGTCGTCGATCGGCTGCACGCGGGGCGCACGGTGACGCGTGCGGGGGCGGGGGTCAACCGATCGTGGTGGCGGCGGTGGCGGTGAGGCGCCGAAGGGCCGTGCGAGGAGGGTCGTGAGGGGCGAACGGCCGCGTGGGGCTGCGAGGACGGTGATGGTGAGAGCAGCTCGGTGGGCGTGTCAGGGGTCTTGCCAGTGGCGTAGCCAGGTCGCGCGGGCGGAGGTGGCGGGCATGCCCTGGCCGGCGAGCAACGCGACGCAGGCGGGGTACAGCCAGGCGGGGCCGCGGCGCAGGGCGACCAGGCAGGCTCGCAGGTCGGGGTGGTCGCGGCCGACGAGCAGGTGGCCGCGGGGGCCACCGATCGCGCGGGGGCCGGCTCGACCGGCGCACAGGTGCACGGTCTCGGGGGCGGTGGTGCTGCCGTGCAAGACGGCGCGGAGGTGCTCGAGGAGGTCTCGCTCGTCGGGGCGCAGGGCGGACTCGGGGAGCGGGGCGCCGGGGCCGAGGTGGAGCAGGCCGGCGAGGGTCTGGCCGGTGCGACGCAGGCCGCGACGCAGGGCGACGCGCAGGCGACCGACGCCGCCGGCCTCGCTGCGCGGGGGCGGGGCGCGGAAGCGGATGCCGAGCAGCTCGGTGAGGGCGCTACGCTCGGCGGCGTCGAGGCGGAGCACGGGGGCGTCGGGGAGTGCGTGGGCGCCGGGGTCCTGCTCGGGGTAGAGGGCGAGGACGACGGGGGGCTCGCTGCCTGGTTTGGCTTGCGGGAGCTCGGCGAGGGTGAGCCAGCGGGACGGGCGGGCGCGTGGGCCCCGGGCGTGTTCGTGGTCGTGGGGGGTCCAGGACGGGAGCATGGGCACCTGCATCAGCTCGCGGAGGCGGCGACGGGTGCGGACTGCTTGTAATAGCAAGGTGACGATCCTCGCCTGGACCGCGAGCTGGGTGAGCTCGGGGAGGCGAGCGGCGACGTGCATGAGGAGGCCGACGCCGAGGTCGGCGAGGCTGGCGACGTGGAGGTTGACCGAGGCACGTAAGTCGGCGGCGGTGGCGTTGACGGGCGCGGTGGCGCCGAGCTCGACGACGGCGTCGAAGCAGGGCACGGCGGACAGGCCGAGGTGGGTCGAGACGATGCCGCCGTGGAGCAGCCATATGCGGGCCTGCTCGCCGTGGAGGGCGACGGCGACCTGACCGTGGAGGAGGGGCGGGGCGTCGCGCGGGCCGATGCTAAACGGCTCGCTGGCGAGGTAGCCGTATAATCCCCGGTTGATCTCCTCGCCGTCGAGGATGAGGGTGCCGGGGGCGAAGCGGCCGACGTCGCGTAACCAACTTCGGGCGCGGGCGGGGTCGATCTCGGCGCCGCGGAGGATGACCTCGGTGCCGCGCGGGCCGGAGGGATCTGTCTTTTCGGACAGCAGCGGGGTGCCGTGGCGGGCGCCCCAGGTCAGGCTGCGACGCACGCCGCCGCCGCGGGCGCGGATCTCCAATTGCGTGG
>JAYUXQ010000655.1:0-4197 GCA_043752905.1 Nannocystis sp.
CCCGGAGATCACGCGCTGGCTGCACATCGGCGCCCCGGCGCACGCCGACAGCGTCGCCTACGCGGAGGCGCTCGCCGGCCCCGGTGTTGCAGTGCACAACGAGGCGGTCGACGCCGAGGACATCGCCTGCCTGCTGTTCACCGGCGGCACCACCGGCACGCCCAAGGCCGCGCAAATTTCGTATCGCATGCTGGCCTGGAACACGCTCAACACGCTCGTCCACGAGCTCGAGCGCGACGACATCACGCTGACCCACACGCCGATGTTCCACACCGGCGGGTTGTTCGTCTACACGCTGCCGCTGCTGACCGTCGGCGGCACCGTCGTGATCATGCGCAAGTGGACCGCGGACGACATGCTCGCGCTGATCGAGCGCGAGCGGGTCACGCTGCTGTTCTGCGTGCCGACGCAGTACCAGATGATGCTGGATTCACCGAGATTCGCGCGCACCTCGTTCGCCTCGGTCCGGTTCCTCACCAGCGGCGGCGCCCCCCTGCCCGTCCCGATCGTCCACGCCTACCGCGCCGCGCATGACGTCGCCTTCAAGCAAGGCTTCGGTATGACCGAGTTCGGCCCCGGCATCTTCTCGATGCGCCCCGAGTTCGCCGAGGCCAAGGCCGGTAGCATCGGCCAGCCGAACTACTTCGTCGACGCCAGGGTGGTCGCCGACGACGGCACGCAGGTGGCCACCGGCGAGGTCGGTGAGCTGGTCCTCAAGGGTCCCAGCGCCTGCTCAGGCTACTTCGCCGACCCGACCGCCACCGCGGCCGCGTTCGACGAGCGCGGCTGGTTCCACACCGGCGACCTCGCCCGCGTCGACGCCGACGGCTTCTTCGCGATCGTCGACCGCAAGAAGGACATGTTCATCTCCGGCGGCGAGAACGTGTACCCGGTCGAGATCGAGGCCGTGCTCTACACCCACCCGGCCGTCGCCCAGTGCGCCGTCGTCCCGCTCGCGGATCCGCAGTGGGGAGAGGTCGGCCGCGCCGTCGTCGTGCTGCGCCCCGGCACCCCCGCGACCGACGAGACCATCGCCGAGCTGCTCGCCCACTGCCGCGCCCACCTCGCCCGCTACAAGCTCCCCAAACGCGTCGAGCTGCGCGACAGCCTCCCGCTGTCCCCCGCCGGCAAGATCCTCAAGCGCGCCCTTTGATCGAAAGAGCGACGAGCCCACCATGCACGAACGTCCCCCCAAGAACCTCCTCACCCACCTGCTGACGACCATCGGCTGGCTCACCGACGCGAAGACCCGCCCCGGCGCGCTGTTCAACCGCGTCGAGACCGGCACCAGCAAGTTCTTCGAGCGCCTCGCCCGCAACCACGGCTTCCTCAAGGTCGCCGGCACCGGCCTCGACCTCGGCTTCATGGTGCGCCGCACCATGACCGCGAGCGCCGAGGCCTGGCTGCATTTACTCCGCGCCCCGACCGTCGGCGACGTGCAGGCGATGCGCACCCAGATCCGCCAGCTCGGCGACCGCCTCGAGGTCACCCAGACGCAGCTGGAGCTCGCCCTCGAGGCGCTGGAGCGCGTCGAGGCCGACCTCCGCACCCGCACCCACGCCGCCTGACCGATGCCCCCGAGACCCCGAGACCCACGATCATGGACATGCCGATGCCGACACTCCGATCCAGGCTCCGCGACGCCGCCGGTTCCTCGCTGGCGATCACGCGCGCGTGGAACCAGGCCCTGCGCGACGGGGCGCTGAGCCCCTATCGTTACCTCGCGCCGGTGGTCAAGCGAGCCGCCCGCGTCGGCGACCCGCCCGTGAACCCGACGCCGCACCGCGTCGTGTACACGCGCGGCAGCATGCGCCTGCTCCGCTTCGAGCCGGCCGTGCGCCGCCACGCGACGCCGATCCTGTTCGTATACTCGCTGATCAATCGCTACTACATCCTCGACTTCCTGCCCGGCCGCAGCCTGATCGAGTTCATGCGCGACCAGGGCTTCGACGTCTACGCGATCGACTGGGGCACCCCCGGCCCGCTCGAGGAGAGCATGACCTGGGACGAGGCCCTCGGCGGCCTGATCCACAGCGCCGTGCGCCACACCCTGCGCACCAGCGGCGCGAAGAGCCTCAGCATGTACGGCTATTGCATGGGCGGCACGCTGGCGCTCGCCTACGCGGCCCTGTACCCGCAGCTGCTGCGTAACTTCGTCGCCCAGGCGACCCCGGTCGACTTCCACGAGGGCGGCATCTTCACCACGTGGACCAAACGCGAGTACTTCAACGTCGACTCGATGGTCGACGCCCACGGCAACGTCCCGATCGACCTCATGGAGGCCGGCTTCTCGATGATGGCCCCGATCCAGCGCCTCACCAAGTGGCTGGAGGTGTTCCGCCGCATCGACGACCCGGAGTTCGTGACGACGTTCCTGGCGATGGAGGCGTGGGCCTCCGACAACGTGCCGTTCCCCGGCGAGCTGTACCGGCAATACATCAAAGATTGCTATCAGGAGAACAATTTTTGTAACGGCCGCATGATCGTCGGCGGCCGCACCGTCGACCTGTCGCAGATCGCGTGCCCGCTGCTCAACCTGATCGCCGACAATGACGTCATCGCGCCGCCGCCCTCGAGCGAGATCCTCAACGAGAAGGTGAGCTCGACCGACAAGACCACCATGCGCTTCCCGGTCGGCCACATCGGCCTCTCGACCTCGAGCAAGGGACCGAAGCAGATCTGGCCCAAAGTGGCCGCATGGCTCGCCGAGCACGCCGAGCCGATCAGCTGACAGGCTTCGCCGCGAGCCGCTCACGGATCGCCCTCAGCTCCCGCAAGGCCTCCTGATCCTTCGGGCGGCCGAGGAACTCCTTGATGGCGATCAGGTGATCGAGCCCCAGGATGGCGCAGCGCTTCCCAAACAGCTCGACCTGGATCGCGGACGCGGCCGCCTCGGCGTACCCGCCCACGGGCGGGAGCTCGCCGAGTACGTCGAGCTCGCCGACGTCCGTGGTGAGATAGAGATTGCGGTACCCGGCCAGCTCCTCGGGCGTCGCTCGCAGCTCCCCGAGGTCGGGGCGCGCCGAGTTTCGCGGGTGGAAGTCGCGTAGCGCCCGGAGCAACCTGTCCATGTTGTCGCGGTTGAACGCGGCGACGATGTCGAGGTCGAGCGTCGTTCGCAGAGCACCATGGGCGATCGCGGCGATCCCACCGACGATCACGAAGTCGACCCCGCCATCGATCAAACAGCGCAGCAGCTTATCGTTGGACTGCCGCATCGCGCACCGCTGCACGCATCATCTCGGCGAACTCGAGCGCGTCCTGGTGCTGGGCGACGCGCTCGCCGGGCGTCAGCTTCAAGTTTCGCTCGAGCTGGAACATGTCGATCCCGGCCTCGACCGCTGCATCCCACGCCGGGCCATGACTGGGCCACGCGGCCCGGAACACCTCGCGGCGGTCGATGGGGGCGCTCATGAGGACCAACGTACCAGACACGCCCGGCGCGTGGAACAGCGCTCGCCGGGTCGCGTGCGGCGCCCATGCGGGGTCAGGCGCCGGTCAGGAGAACTCCGAGCCAGTCAAGGAGGCGCCGCGACGCCGACGCGGCGCAGGATCTCCCGCGTCAGGGTCCGATAGTCCCTGTATGCCTCCTGGACCGCGAGCGCGTGCGAACCGACGGCGCCGTCGGCGGGGCGCAGCGAAAACTTCGGCCTCCGCGCCTCCTCGGCCATGCGCTGGAGGCTGTGAAATGGCTTGATCACGCCGATGCATGAGGGCTGGTTCGTCATCGAGTGACCGACCTCCTCGCTTTCGCGGAGCACGCTGCGTTTATATTCCTCCGGCAGATACGCGAGTACGGATGGAGCATTCGCCGAATGGCGGGTGTACTCCTGCACGACGTACCCGATCGGTGTCATTCGCGTCGGCACGACGCGCCAGCGATCCAACGCGGCCGCGACCGCACGAAACCCGTGTACGGCGAAGATATCGCTGGCCGCGGGCACGACGATGAAGTCGCACGCCTGAAGCGCGACACGGTTGAGCGCGCCGAGCGTGGGGCCGAGGTCGAGGACGACCATCGCGGCCTCGAAAGCCTCCGCGTCCGCGTGCACCATGCCGCGAAATGGCGTGTCCTCGGGGTCGCCGGTGTGAACGGGCGCCAGCGAGCCCTCGAGCAGGACCAGGCGAGGATCACCAATGATAAGTCCGAGTTCGCTCGCCAGTGGAAACGCGGGCGCGGGCGCAGGTCGTTTGCCG
>JAYUXQ010000656.1:0-10268 GCA_043752905.1 Nannocystis sp.
GCCCTGGCCGACGGTGGCCAGTACGCCGACCTGTTCTTCGAGCACCGCCGCTCGCTGCAGGTCACCCTCGAGGACGGCGGCGTACGTGGCATCCGCACCGGCATCGACGCGGGCGTCGGGATCCGGGTGGTGCGGGGCGGGGCGGTCGGCTTCGCCTACGCGGAGAGCTTCGAGCCCGCGATGATGCTCGCCGCGGCCCGCACCGCGGCCCGGGTCGCGCGGGCCCGCGGCGGCGCCCGCCGGCCGATCACGCGCGCGCACGTCGATCGGCCCCCGAGCGTCCCGGACGCGCCCGAGCTGCCGGCGGCCGCCTGCATCGAGATCCTGCGTCGTGTCGATCGCGGCGCCCGACTGGCCGACCCCGCGATCGTCCGCGTCGAGGCGACGCTGTCGCTGTCGCAGCGCGAGATCCTGATCGTCGGCAGTGACGCGGCGCCGGTGCATGACGTCCAGCCATTGATGCGCCTCGGCGTCACGGCAGTGGCGACGCGCGACGGCCGGCGCGAGGTCGGCACGGCAGGCGGGGGCGGGTGCGTCGGCCTCGAGCACTTCGCCCGTCGCAGCCCGGAGAGCCACGGCCAGGAGGCCGCGCGGATCGCCGTCGTCAACCTCGACGCTCGACCCGCGCCGGCCGGGACCCTGCCGGTCGTGCTCGCATGCGGCGACGCCGGCATCTGGCTGCACGAGGCGGTCGGCCACGGCCTCGAGGCCGACTTCATCCGCAAGCGCAGCTCGAGCTACAGCGACCGCACGGGCCAGCAGGTCGCCTCGCCGCGCGTCACCCTGCTCGACGATCCATCGATCCCCGGCGGCCGCGGCAGCATCGCTGTCGACGACGAGGGCGTGGCCCCCGGCGCGCACCTGCTCATCGAGCGCGGCGTCCTCTGTGGCTCGCTACACGACCGCACCAGCGCGCGCGCAGCGGGCCTCATGCCCTCAGGCTCGGGCCGGCGCCAGAGCTTTCGCGACCTGCCGCTGCCACGCATGACCAACACCTGGATGGCGGCCGGTGACGACGACCCCGCCGACATCGTGCGCTCGGTGCGGCGGGGGATCTACGCGGTGGGCTTTAGCGGCGGTCAGGTCAACATCGCCGCCGGCGACTTCGTGTTCGCGCTGACCGAGGGCTACCTGATCGAGGACGGCAAGATCGGCGCGCCGCTGCGTGGCGTCCATCTGATCGGCAACGGCCCCGCCGCGCTCGCGGCCGTCAGCCGCGTCGGCCACGATCTTCGCATGTCCGAGGGGACATGGACGTGCACCAAGGATGGCCAGAACGTGCCCGTCGGCGTCGGCATGCCGACCGTGAAGATCGACGCGTTGACGGTCGGCGGGACCGCCCTGGCGGGAAGTGCGACGGGCGGTCGATGAGCCTGCCACGCGCCTCGCAGACGTTGTTGGCCGGGCTCGAGCGCCGCGCGACGCAGATCCTGGGCCGGCTCGCGCCCGCGGTCGACCACGCCGAGCTGCGCCTCGAGCACAGCGAGACGCTGGCCGCGAGCGTCCGCGACGGCGCGCTCGAGCAATTGTCCGAGGCGCGCAGCCTCGGCCTGTCGCTGCGCCTGGTCCGCGCTGGTCGGGTCGCCTGCGCCACCACCAACGACTTGCGACCCTCGGCGCTCGATCCATTTTTGGCCGGAGCCGTCGCGCTCGCGCGGCTCGCCGACGAGGACCCGCACGCCGGGCCACCGCCGCCGCGGTCACTGGCCCGCCGCTGGCCCGAGCTCGACCTGTTCGACGCGAGCATCCGCCGGCTCGGCGCCGATCGTGCGACCCGCCTGGCGATCCTCGCCGAGGCCGCCGCGCTGCAGGCCGACCCGCGGATCACCGCGTCGGGCGGCAGCACCTGCTCGCGGACCGTCACCCACACTTTGCTCGCGACCTCCGGCGGCTTTCGTGGCCCGTCCGCGGGCACCCGCGTGGCCCTGCGCGCCCTGGTGATCGCCAGCGACGCCGACGGCCGGCGGCGCAGCGGCCACTACTGGTCCGGTGGCCGCCACCTGGCGAGCCTCGAGCCGCCCGAGATGGTCGGGCGCGAGGCGGCCCACAGGGCCCTGCGCAGCCTCGGCGCCGCGCCGATCGCCACGGGCGTGTACCCGGTGGTGTTCGCCCCCGAGGCCGCGGCGGGCATCGTCGCGCTCGTCGCGAGCTGCCTGCTCGGCGACGCCGTCGTCCGCGAGCGCAGCTACCTCGCGCGGCGCCTGGGCACCCGCGTCGCCAGCCCGCACGTCACGCTGGTCGACGACCCGCTGCGCGCCGGTGGTCCGGCTTCGCGTGGCTTCGACGACGAGGGCCTCGCCACGCGTCGCCACGTCGTCGTCCGGCGCGGCGAGCTGCGCGGCTTCCTGCTCGACACGGCGAGCGCGCGTCGCCTCGACCTGCGCCCGACCGCCTCGGCGGGCGGCGGCGGCGGGCTCGTGCATGCGACGACCAGCAACTTTCACATGCAGGCCGGGCGCCGGGGCCCGCGGGCGCTGCTCGCCGGCATCCGCCGGGGCCTGTACGTGCGCGCGACCCTCGGCCTCGGCTTCGACCCCGGGACCGGCCACTTTAGCCGCGGCGCCGAGGGCGTGTTGATCGAGGACGGCGTGCTTACGCGGCCCGTCGCCGAGGTGACGATCTCACGCGAGCTCGACGCGCTGCTGCACGGCATCGACGCCGTCGCCGACGACTTCGAGCTGCGCACTGCGATCGCCTCGCCGAGCTTTCGCGTCGACGCGATGACCGTCGCCGGCACCTGACCGAAAAGTCAGGTGAACCACTCGCCGATCACCGGCGCGAGCGCGGCGACGATCTCGGCGTGGTGGGGCCCGTGCGAGGCGAGCAGGCCGAAGTCGTTGCCGAGGTGGCGCGGGTCGTAGACCAGCGGCTCGCCGCGCACGTCCGTCATCTGGCCCCCCGCGGCGGCCAGCAACGCCTGCGGCGCGCACGAGTCCCACAGCTTGGTGCCGCGCGAAGGATGTACGTACAGGTCGGTCACGCCGCGGGCGACGGTCGACATCTTCACACCGACCGAGCCCATACGAAAGTTGCGTGACCCGGGGATCGCCAGCGCCCGCATCGCGCCCGCGATCTTCGGCGACGCGTGGCTCTTGCTGCTCGCCAGGCGCAGCGCGGTCATGTCGCTGGTGCCGGTGCGCAGGGGTTCACGGCGGCCGCCGGACTCGAGCTGCGCGACGACCTCGCCGCGCCAGCGCAGGCCCCACGCGAGGCGCCCCGCGCCGGCCTCGTGAACCACGCCGAGCACCGGCTCGCCGTCGATGCACAGGCCGATCTGTACGGCCCACTCGTCCTCGCCGCGCGCGAACTCCGAGGTGCCGTCGATCGGGTCGATGTACCAGCAGCGGGCCCGGCCGACGCTGACCGGCTCCGACTCCTCCGCGATCACGTCGTCGCCCGGGAACGCCTCGCGCAGGGCCTGGACGATGCGGGCGTTGCACTCGAGGTCGGCGCGCGTCACCGGGCCCTCGTCGTTGGCCTTCTCGCGCGTCGCCAGCAGACCACCTGTCTGATAGGACAGGGCCAGCGCGCCGCAGCTGCGGGCGAGGTCGAGGGCGAGGCTCAGTTCATGGTCGAGGCGGGCGGACATGCGGAGTCTGCAAGGTGCGCCGGACGGGCTCCAGAGCCTGCCCCGAGGCCCGCGAAGGCAGAGAGAGATCTCGCACGACCGGCGCCCTTCTGAGGTCGGCATAGCCCCACGCGTGCGGACTGCGAATCGTGGACCACGTGTAAACTGGCGACAAAACTGCTCTTCCCTGTTCTCCCCGAGTTGGCATTGAAATCGCCGAACAGCATCCGACACGCGAATGAACCATGTTCTAGTGAGTCTGGGCATTGTCCCGGACACGCGTCCGAAACGGACATGTGTTACCGATGAGCAATGTCACGGACTCAACGCGCAGGACTACGTCAGGGGATCATTCAAACCAGCCTCGAGATCGGGAGCGAACTCGGCGAAGACGGCCTGACGATGCGCGGCATCGCGGCACGTCTCGGCGTCAGCGCGACCGCGCTCTATCAGCACTTCGAGAGCAAGGCCTCGATCTTGCGTGAGATCCGGATCTACGGCGCGGAGCTCCTGCAAAGCGACGTCGTCGAGCCCGCCACGAGCGTGCCCGACCCGCCGGCCCGCCTGCGCGCGATGGCCCAAAACTATGTCGTGTTCGCTCGTACGCACCGCTGGCTCTACTCGGTGATGATGGAGCAGGCCCAGCTCGACTGGTCGGCGATGGCGCCCGAGGAGCTCGACCTGATGCTGCGTCCGCTGCGGACCTGTCAGCAGTGGCTGCGCGACGGCGCCGAGCTCGACTGCTGGCGCCGCGACCTCAACATCGAGGCCGCCGCGTTCCGCCTGTGGCTGTCGATGCACGGCCTGTGCTCGATGCTCAACTCGGGCCGCATCGACGAGCGCCACCCGATCTTCCCGTTCGCCGATCAGGACACGTTTGTGACGCACTTCATCGACGACACGGTCCGGGCGCTGTGCGCCGACCCGACCTGCGTGTGAGTCATTTTTGGTCACGATCGCAGGCGGCCCCACGCCGCCACGACCCCCTCCATCAGCGCGTGAGCAGGTCGTCGAGCGCGAGCATCCACTCGCTCGCGGGCGTACACACCCACGAGGAGGCCCGCAGGCGCGAGCGCACGATCTCACGCAGCGACGGGGCGAGACCGTCGAGCAATGCATCGAGGGCGCCCGCGTCGGCGTCGTCGGCGAGGCGCCGGCAGCCATCCGGCCACGCGGCGAGCACGACGCGCCGCTGATCGCGGTCGAGCACCGGCTGCAATCTCGGGGCGTCACTGGCGAGCAGCGCGTCGAGCTCGGCGTCGGTCCAACCCGCCGCGACTTCTATCACGACACCCGCGGTCGCCAGCGCGCCGGTCTCCGACATGGCCTTCGGGACAGCCGGCAGCGGCGCCAGCGGGACCAGCTCGCGGGCGTCGGCGACGCGTACGCGCAGGCGCAGGAGCAGGGTCGGCGCGTCCGGACGGCGCGCGGGGTCGGGGTCGAGCGCGTCGGTGATCAGCTGTTGTTCGCGGGTCGGGAGGCGCAGGGGGTCGGCACCGAGGGAACCGGTGCGCAGCGCGACCCACAGCGCCGCCGCGCTGTAGATGTCGCTGGCGGCGCTGGGCTTGCCGCCGGCGCGCAGCTCGGGCGCGGTGATCGTCAGCAGCTCCTCGAGCGCGCCGGTGCGGGTGGCGACGAGGCCCGCGATCTCGTCGGCGCCGAACGGACCGAGCAGCGGGCGGCCGGCCGCGTCGCACACGATCTGCGCCGGCAGCAGCGAGCCGTGCACGAGCCCACGGGCGTGCGCCGCGACGAGGCCGTCGAGCAGGAAGCTGACGAGGGCGCGGGCGCGTGCCGGGGGCATCCCCGGCGCACGGATCAGGGCGCGCAGCGAGGGGCCGTCGGCGTGCGGCAGGATCAACAGGCCGGCGCGCAGGTCAAAGCGCAGCACCGGGCGGATCGCCGGGTGGGCCAGCTCGGCCGCCGCCTCGGCCCGCCGGGCGAACGCGGCGATCGCCGTCAGCACGCCCTGGGCGTCGAGGCCGGCGTCCTGGACCTCGGCGAGCAGCAGGTGGATCTCGACCTCCTGTTGCGTGACGCGGTCGAGGCCGTCGTAGGCCGCGCCCGCGTAGCTGGCGGTCAGCGCCCGCCGCACGTGATACCGCCCCGGCACCGCCGCGCCCGGGGCCTCGCGTACGCCGGTCGCCTGCAAGACCAGCTGCGCGGCCAGCTCGTGGCCGAGCGCCGCCAGACCGCGCGCGAGCAGCCGCGCCGGGGTATCACGGTCGCTGGAGCCTGTCCCTTCGGACATGGCCGTAAGGGCAGGCTGAGACGCGCGCGGGCGGTCGTTCCCGGCCTCGTCCGTCGCGAGGGCGGGCCCGGCATGGCCGGCCTCGGCGAGCACACGCATGGCAGCCTGCGCGTGGCGGACGCTGGTCTCGGCGTCGCCGAGGTCCCAAGCGAGCGCCGCGGCGAGGGTCAGGGCCGGCGCGTCCCCCTCGGCGATCGGGTCGAGGGCCCGCAGCGCCTCGCGCACGTGACCGGCCTCGGCGAGCACCTGGGCGGCGCCGCGGCGGTCGCCGGCGCGGGCGAGGGCGCGGGCGCGGGCGACCGGGTCGGCGTCGTCGGCAGCGAGCAAACGGGCCGCCTCGGCGTGACGACCGCGGCGTTGCAGCAGCGCGACGGCTTCGTCGCGATCGCCGCGCGGCTGGTCCATGAGCTGCTCGAGCGTGGCGTCGAGGAGGTCGGGGCGGCCGAGCTCGAGCGCGCAGCGCAGCGCGTCGAGCGGGAGTCTGGCGGCGGTGTAGTGGCCGTGTGCGCCGAGGAAGTCCCAGATCTGCTCGAGCACCTGACCGGCGCCGACGAGGTCGCCGCCGGACGCGAGCTCGCCGGCGACGGCCTCGTGCTCGCCGCGCGCCAGGCGGGCGAGCTGGTCGACCGTCAGTCGGAGGTCCACACGTTGCACGGGCTCAGTGCTGCTCGGCCGCGAGGTCGCGGACGCGGTCGCGGTAAAACGCGAGGTGGTCGAACTTGGGGTCGGTGGTGCCGGCGATCTGGCCGACCTCATCGATGTGATCGGCGATCATCTCGCCGCGGTACTCGCCCCACTTCGCGCTGTCGACGGTGACGAGGCCGTCGTTGGCCCCGCGGGTGTTCTTGAGCATGCGATAGGCCCAGGCGATCAGCGGGTCGCACAGCTCGAGGCAATTGTTCTCCGGGTCGAGGTACGCGAGGCCGTCGCAGGTCCGGCCGGTATACGAGATGTATTTGACGCGCGGGTCGTCCGGGTTCTGCGGGTTGAACTCGCCCTGCATGTACGCTTCACTGAGCGAGTAGAACGAGGCCTTGGCGTCCGACTTCTGCTGCGCAGTGACGGCGCCGACGAAGTTGAGCAGCGCGCCGACGAGGTCCTCTGCGGCCCCCGGCGCGAGGCCCAGCGCGACGTCGGTCAGGTAGGTGCCGCGGTGCGGGCTGGCGACGGTCAGCACGGCGGAGACGACGTCGCCGCGGCCGTGCATGCTGACGGCGGCGCGGCTGTCGATGCCGCCCTGGCTGTGCCCGAGCAGGTCGAGCTTGCGCGCGCGCCATTCGACCAGCGTCTCGTCGATCTGCTCGGCGAGCTGCGCGGAGCGGACGGTGGTGTGGTTGTAGGGGTCGAGCACCGCGACCGCGAGCGGATATCCGAGCTGCTCGAGCGTGACGACGACGTTGTAAAAATAGGTGAGGGGGCCGATCGCCTCGAAGCCGGTCCAGCCGTGGACCAGCAGCACCGGGAAGCGCGTGGTCTCCCGCTCGCAGCCGAGGATGCAGCGGATCTCGAGGTCGTAGCCGGCGGGCGCGTCGATGGCGTCGACAGCGATGGGGCGCACGTGCAACGCGAACTCGCCGGATCGCGGGACCGGGAAGATCACGCTCGCGGGCTGCGCGTCGCTGACGATCGGGGTGGTCAGGGCGGCGCTCCACACATCGGGCCACGGCTCGTCCGGGTAGGCGATCGCGGCCGCCAGCGCGCCGCCGTCGCGGCGTCGCAGCGTGACCTCGACGGTGCTCTCGCTCGCGGCCGAGAAGTACCAGCGGTCCTCGCTGCACGCCGGCAACACGACGTCGGCCCGCGACTCGCCACCCGGGATGAAGTCGCGCTCGTGGACCGGCAGCGCGTCCGGATCGCAGGCCGGCGCGGGGCCGTCGCTCCCGCTGTCGTCACCGTCGCCGTCGCCGCTGCCGGTCTCGCCGGTCCCGGGATCCGAGGCGCCCGTCGGGTCGTCGCTGCTCGTCATGAAACCGGTGGTGACGAGGGTGGTGACGAGGGTGGTGCCGAGGGTGGTGCCGAGGGTGGTAACGACGGTGGTGCCGTGCTCGCTGGCACCGTCACCCGCGGGCGCCGCGTCCCCGCACGCGGCCAACAACCCCAGGATGACTGCGATCCGTGCGCGGTGCGTGCGATCCATGCGACGCGCACGATAGCCGAGCGTGCGGGCGCCGAGAAGATCCGGTAAAACGCGGGCCATGGACGTGACCGCCAGCACCAAGCTGTTCTCCGATGTCGCGGCGGCCCTCGCGGACCTCACCGAGGGGGCCTCGATCGCGGTCGGTGGCTTTGGTCTGTGTGGCAACCCCGAGGCCTGCATCCGCGCGATCGCGGCCCGCGGGACCCTGCGCCTGACGATCATCTCCAACAACTGCGGCAATCAAGGCCAGGGGTTGGCGATCCTGCTCAAGCAGCGGCAGGTCGCCCGCGTCGTGTGCAGCTTCGTCGGCGGCAACCCCGATCTCGAGCAGCAGATGCTCGCCGGCGAGGTGGCCGTCGAGCTCAATCCCCAGGGCACCCTCGCGGAGCGCCTGCGGGCCGGCGGCGCCGGGATCCCGGCGTTCTTCACGCCGACCGGCGCCGGCACGGTGGTCGCGGAGGGCAAGGAGGTGCGTGACTTCGAGGGCCGCCCCTGCGTGCTCGAGACGGCGCTGCGCCCCGACTTTGCGATCGTGCGAGCCGCCCGCGGCGACGCGCTCGGCAACCTCCAGTTCTATCGCACCGCCCGCAACTTCAACCCGCTGGCGGCGATGGCCGGTCGCATCACGATCGCGGAGATCGACGAGCTCGTGCCCGTCGGCGCCCTCGACCCCGACGAGGTCCACCTGCCTGGGATCTTCGTCCAGCGCGTCGTCCATGTCCCCGAACACGCCGACATCATCGAGTTTCGGACCACGCGCCCGCGACCCGCGATCGATCCGCCACGCGCTGGCTGATCGGGCCAAAACGCGGTTTGAGGGCCGCTGTTCGCGCGTCCTCGCAATGCGCACCTCCGCGCCTCCCGCGTGCGGTACCCTGTGTCTCCGGTTCTTGGCCCCGCCGCGAATTCGCAGGTAGCCTCGAGGGCCGACAGGGAGTGGTGGAGGTCTTATGACGAGCGACGACATGATCGACGAGGTCGAAGAGGTCGAAGAGGTCGTGACGACGATCCCTCGCGCCCTCGTTATATTGGCCGAGGGCGCCGAGGAGGCCGAGGCGGTCATCATCGTCGACGTGCTCCGCCGCGCCGGCCTCGAGACCGTGTTCGCGTCGCTCGGCGGCGAGGCCGTGGTCCAGTGCAGCCGCAAGGTCCGCATCGCGACCGACAGCCCGCTCGCCAGCGTGACCGGCAACTTCGACGTCGTCATCCTCCCCGGCGGTGCCGAGGGGGCCCGCCGTCTGTGCGCCTCGGAGGCGGTCGGCGAGCGTCTGCGGAGCCAGAGCCGCGAGGGTAGGCTCGTCGCGGCGATCTGCGCGGCGCCGCTGGCCTTCCAGTCGCATCAGGTGTTCGCCGGACGTACGATGACCTGTCACCCCTCGGTCGCGTCGCGCATCGCCATGTACGGCAAGCTCGAGCGCGCCGCGGTCGTCGAGGACGGCAACCTCATCACCAGCCAGGGGCCCGGCACCGCCTTCATGTTCGCCCTGGCGGTGGTCCGCCGCGTGATGGGTGAGCCGCGCGCGGCCGAGGTCGAACGTGGCCTCGTGCTCATGAAGTGACCTGTTCGGCCTGTGCCGGGGCAGGGCGTGTACCGGAGACGCGTCGTGCTCGGGCAGGGCGTGTGCGGGAGAACGCGGGGCGAGGAGGCATGGGCCGGGGGAGGGGCCGCGGCTGCGGGTCCCTGCGACGCGGGTCCTCGCGGAGCACGTGCTCGCCGGCCCATCTGTCCTGAAGGACATGTCGTCTTCACCGACGCTCGATCGCTCGACCGGGAGGACGAGGGGCCGGCTCCACGCGAGCCCCGGGTCCTCCCGCTGCTTCCCCCGCCGTCGGCCGCTCACCCCCGGGCGGACATCGTCGGCGCCCCGCTTGTCGGCCACGACATGTCCGCGCCGAAGGGCCGAAACAGTGGTAGGACTCACGGCGAGGTCTCGACATGGCCACTTACATAAACCGGATCCGGATCCCGGCACTTCACACGATCAAGAACCTGGACGTCGACTTGGTCCCGGCAGCAGGCGAACCGCATTCCTTTCGTCACCTCATCCTTACCGGGCCCAATGGTTCGGGTAAAAGCAGCGCGTTGAAGTTCATCGCTGAGCGTAGCCGATCGGCGAGCTCGCGAAATGTGCAGTGGTCCGAACCGCGCTCCTCGGGGGCTGTTGTCGTGTACATCCCGACGCATCGCCAACTCCAGTTCGAACCGGTCAAGGGAGTGGCGAAGATTGAGTACGATCGGAAGCTTGGCCACGTCAGCACCGGGCTGTCGCAACTGCTCTTGCAATACCTCGTTAACCGAAAGGCCGAGCAGG
>JAYUXQ010000657.1:0-4193 GCA_043752905.1 Nannocystis sp.
TCGCCGCGGCCAGCCTCGTCGTTCTCGCCACCCTCGCTGCCCTCACCGGCCTCGCCAGCGTCGTCCGGGCCCTCGTCGCCCTCATCCTCGTCGCCACCCAAGCTCGCCGGGGACAGCGATCCGGTGGATGCGGACGCGGTGGATGCGATGGATGCGGTGGATGCGGATGCGGTGGATGCGGTGGATGCGAATGGAGTGGATGGAGTGAACGGAGTGGATGGAGCAGACGAGGTGGTCCGCACGGCCGGGACCACCGGCACGAGCAGCTCGTGGGTCGCCTCGGTCTGGCGATCGACCCTCGGATCCACTTCAATTTTGGCCGGCTTCACCTCGACATGGCTGACATTTTTATCCGCGACCGGCTTCGCCGATTCGGGCGGGGTGGGCGGCGGGGGCAGCTCGATGCCCGGCGTGATCGCGTAGTAGCCCGGCTTGTTGCGGGTGAGGATCGCCTGGTCGCCACGCACCGCCGAGTTGAGGCAGGTGCGCATGGCGGCTTCGGGGTCTCGTCCGACGTGCGACAGCAGGTGGCGGTCGACCGCACGCTTGGCGATCTCTGCGAAGTGCAGCGGCTCGGGCTCGTTACGAAGGACTTCGATCGCAGCTTCGAGAAAGGTCATGTTGTTGTGCGGGTGCGCCGAGACCGCGTGCGAGGGGCCGGCAGCATAGGAGCGTGAGAGGCAGAGGGAGGCGAGAGCCTGGGGAAAATTCCGAAAACTTGCGGGGCCAGTGCCCGGTCTGCTAGCGGCCTTCAGTCATGCGCACGCATCACTTTGGCGTCCTCGTCCAGGGCCAGGGGCCCGCGAAATCCGCAGGCCGTGAGCCCGCGACAGCAGCACCGGCGGTCAGTGAGGCTCCAGCCGCGCACGGCACGACCCCCACCGCGGGCGATGATAGCCAAATCGACGTCCGAAGTGGCCAAGATTTGGTCGCCGCCCTCGCCGGCCTCGGGCACCCCGCCACCATCCTTTATGCCGACGACACCCTCGACCTCCAGCTGCGCGCAGCGCGGGTCACGGCCTGCCTGATCGCCTCTCACGGGGCCCTGGGCGGCAGCGGCGAGCTGCAAGGCCTGCTCGCCCTGCGCGGGATCCCGTTCGCCGGCCCCTCGGCGGCCGCGGCCGCCCTCGCCTTCGACAAGCTCCGCGCCCGCCAGATCCTCGGCTTCCACAGCCTCCCGGTCCCGGCCACCCTCGCCCTCCACGGCGCCGAACCCCTCGACCGCCAGGCCCTCGGCCTGCTCGGCTGGCCCTGCGTCCTCAAGCCCCGCCGCAGCAGCCTCGGGGTGGGTGTCCGCCACCTCGGTGACGCCGCCAGCGTCGCCCTCGCGGCCGAGGCCTACCATCAACCCGGCGGGAGCTGGCTGCTCGAGCGCACCGTTCCCGGCCGCGAGATCCAGGTCGTCCTCATCGATGGCCGGATCCTCGGCGCGATCGAGGTCGAGCGCGACCCCGCCGACCTGCGCCAGATCTCCGCGATGGTCTGCCCGCCCGCCCTGTCGCGCAGCCGCCGGCACGGCATTGACAACCTCGCCACCCACGCGGTCGCCGCCCTCGGCCTCACCCGTGGCGTCGCCCGCGTCGACCTCATGCTCAACGAGCGCCACAACGAGGTCATCCTCGAGGTCGAACCCCTCCCCCCGCTCCACCGCGACGGCGTCGTCGCCAAGGTCGCCCTCGCCGCCGGCCTCCGCTACGAGGCGCTGGTCGCCGCGCTCATCCACGACATGGTCGAGGCCCCCCAGCGCCGGCCCGCTCCTCGCATCTCCGTCGAGCAGGCGCTCGGCGGCGCCGTGCTTCAGTAGTCTCGCCTGTCCTCGCGGACAGGTGGGCGGCGGCCGGCACGCGCGCTACGCGTCGCGCCCCGCTCACCGGCCCGCTCGGATCCTCTCCTCGCGTTCGCGCTTGAGCTGACCCGCCAGGGACTCGGCCATCGCCCGGTCTACCACGCCGCGGCCGCGTCACACGCCGGCGAACAGGCGCGCGCCGAAGCTGTCGGACAGGCGCTGGTCGCTGAAGATCTTGCGGGCAGCGGCGTTGACGTCGTAGTCGACGCGCTTGAACTCGAAGCGGCCCTTGGCGTCGTCGTAGAGCGTGTAGCTGGCGCGCGGGTCGTGGTCGCGCGGCTGGCCGACCGAGCCGACCGAGACGATGTAGCGAAACTCGGGGTGGATCTCGAACTCCTTCGTGACCACCTCGTAGACGCGCTCCTTGCCGATAGCGAACGACTTGCACAGGTGCGAGTGGCCGATGAACGTGATCTGGCCGAGGCTCTCCCAGATCGGGATGCAGGTCTGGGCCTGCTCGACGCTGAAGATGTACTCGAACTCCTCGAGGTCGACCGGCGAGCCGTGACAAAAGTGGGTCATCCCATCCTTCTCGAAGTAGTTGAGCTTGCGCAGCCAGCCCACGTTCTCCTGGGTCAGCTGGCCGGCGTGCCAGTCGAGCGCCTCGCGGGCGGCGTCGTAGTAGTAGCTGTAGTCCATGCGACCGGCGACGGCGGCGTCGTGGTTGCCGAGGATCGTGTACCGCGTGACGCGGCGGATGATGTCGCAGCACTCGTTGGGCTGCGCCCCGTAGCCGACCGTGTCGCCGAGGCAGACGAGCGCGTCCACCTTCTCGCGGTCGACCGCGCGGAGCACGGCCTCGAGGGCGTCATGGTTGGCATGAGTGTCGCTGAAAATTGCGTAACGCATCAATCGTCCCCCACCACTTCGATATCGCCGTCGGCGTCGAGCTCCGGCGTCGTGATGGCCTCGTAGGCTCGCGTGGAGAACCGACGGATCTCACGATCGTCCGCGGCTCCACCCGTTCCCCTCGCCTCGCCTCGCACGTCCGCCAGTGTAGCAAGGGCGCGTCGGGCCGCGGAGGAAACTGTCGGGTCCGCGACCTCGAGCAGATTTTCGACCGCGAGCCGACCGGCGCCGCCGGGCGCGTCTCCGTCCGAGACCACCAGCTCCGCGAACGTCCGCGCCACGCGCTGCCCGAGCCCTTCCTTCGCCTCGGGCGCCGCCCCGCGGAGCAGCGCGCACAGCGGCCCGACCACGCGCGGGCCGAAGTTGCCGAGCGCCCTGGCGACGTCGACCCACACCGGCGTCGGCTCCGACCCGAGCAGCGCCGTCAGCGGATCGATCGCGCGGCGGTCCCTGGCGATGCCCAGCACGATCGCCGAGGCCTGACGCAGGGGCCGCTGTGGGGACTCGAGCCGGGCCAGCAGCTCCGGCACCACCCGACCCGCGACCTCGACCAGCGGCGGCAAGACAGCCAACAACTCGTCCTCGTCGAGCTCGGCGAGCACCGGGAACGCCTCCGCCGGCCTCGATCCGCCGAGCAGCCCCATCGCCCGCGAGACTCGCAGCATGGGGTCTCCGCCCCCCGACCCGCCCCCCGACTCGGTCGACCTCGCCTCGGGACGATCCGAGGTGCGGGCCGTCGCGCTCGGCCGGGCCAGACCGCCGCCAATTTCGCCGGAGACCGCCACGGCGGGTTGATTACTGCGACGCGGCCGAGGCGGCCCGGCCGGCCGCGGCATCTCGGCCGGAGTCGGCTCGGCACGCAATGGCTCTGGTCGAGCCTCGATCCTCGGCGGTACCTCGGCGCTCGGGGTGGGTGCCGACGACGGTCGCCGCGGTCCCGGGAGCGAGGCGGCCGGGCTCGGGCCGGACGGCGGCCGACGCGGCCCTGCCAGCGCGGCGCCCGGGGTCGGTCCGCGGCCGGCCTCGGCGACTCTCGACGACGCGACGACGTGCAGCCCGGAGCGGACCGCGTCGCGCCCCTCGGACCGCGGTGCATCGCGTCGTCCACCGAGCGCCTGCGTCAGCTCGGGCGGCGGGGTGACGTCGTGGTGCTGGCACAGGTCGAGGATCGCGCGCCAGGCCTGCTCCGCCTGTTCGGGCGAGAGGTCGTCGCCGCGGGCGATCCAGGCGCTGCGATGGGCGACCAGGCGTGTAATCCAGTCCGCAGGATCTCGCACGAGGTCTGCGCCGAGCGTGCGCCGCCAGAACCGGGCCGGTGCCGGCAGGCCGAACTCGACGGCCGCCGCGAGCACCGACTTGCGCATCTGTTCGTACTCGCTGACCGCCAGGCCGTCGACCTCGAGCAGCCGCGCCAGGTTGTCCTTCTTCGACGCCTGGTCGAGCCGCTCGAGCGCCGTGAGGGCCTCCGCGGGGCTGACGATATGGCGGTACGACCCTT
>JAYUXQ010000658.1:0-1582 GCA_043752905.1 Nannocystis sp.
TGATGCGCATGCAAGCTCTGCGCATCGACGTGTGGTCCGACATCGCGTGCCCCTGGTGTTACGTGGGCAAGCGCCGGCTCGAGGCGGCGCTCGAGCAGTTCCCGCACCGCGACGCGGTCGAGCTCGTCTGGCACTCCTTCGAGCTCGACGCCTCCGCCCCGCGCACTTCGGAGGCGGCCCCCTACGCCGGTCGTCTCGCCCGCAAGTACGGTACCAGCGTCGCCGACGCCCAGGGGATGATCGACCGCATGACCGAGACCGCCGCAAAGGACGGCCTCGACTTCCACTTCGAGAAGATCCGCCCTGGCAACACCTTCGACGCCCACCGCCTGCTCCATCTCGCCCACACGCGCGGTCTCCAGGACGCCCTCAAGGAGCGCCTGTTCCTCGCCTATCTCGGCGAGGGCGAGGCGATCGGCGAACCCGACGTCCTCCTGCGACTCGCCGTCGAGGCCGGCCTCGAGCACGACGAGGTCCGTCGCGTCCTCGACGGCGACGCCTTCGCCGCCGCCGTACGCGACGACGAGGACAGGGCCCGTCGCCTCGGCATCCGCGGCGTGCCCTACTTCGTGTTCGACGGCAGCCATTCCGTGTCGGGTGCACACCCCGCCGACACGCTCCTGGCCGCGCTCAAACTCGCATGGGACGCCGCGAACGCGCGCGCCACCGAGTCCCCCGAGGGATCCTCGTGCGGCCCCGACGGCTGCGCGTGAGAGAGTTCGTCGCGCACACGCGCTCGATGAACATGTCGCTCGACGACACCGCATCAACGTGCACGGACCCCGTTCCTGACACCCATCCTGTCTCACGGTCGCATTGCGAGCGGCCCCGGGCGCTCGCCTTGACGCACTTCGCCGTCGGTTGATAGACCGCCGAGCATGGTTCATCTCCGTGGCGGCCCTGCATCGATCCTCGCATTGTTTTCGCTCCTCCTGCCCGCCTGTAACAACGGCGCCGGCGGAGACACCGAGGGCGCGAGCACCGGCACCGCCACCAGCAGCGCCAGCACCACCGACGTCACCACCATGCCCGTGACCACCGGCGCCATCGATACCGGCGGTCTCACGACGGAGCCGACCACCGCCAGCGACACCACTGGCGCGATCACCAGCGCCACCGACGCCACCACCGGCGAGCCCGGCACCACCAGCGGCGACACGACCGGCAACATCACCAGCAACACCACCAGCAACACCACCAGCGACACCGAGCCCGACACCACCGGCGACACGAGCACTGGCGGCGGCTTCAACCCGGCCGACATCCCGATGATCCCCGACGACGGGATGCCGACCTCGGCGCATCAGAAGAAGGTCCCGCTCGGCACCTCCGACGCCACCGCCGGCTTCTTCGAGTACACCCCGCCCGGCTACGGCGGCGGCGAACTCTACCCGCTGCTCGTCTTTTATCACGGCATCGGCGAGAACGGGAACGGCGACAGCGAGCTCGACAAGGTGCTCGCCAACGGCCCGCCCAAGCTCATTAATCAGGACAAGTGGGCCAAGGACCGTCCGTTCGTCGTGCTCTCGCCGCAGCACCCCGGCGGCGGCTGCCCGAGCCCGACCGAGATCCACGACTTCTT